>DATCVD010000545.1:0-14709 GCA_036567125.1 Pyrinomonadaceae bacterium
ACGTAGAGGCTGCCGTCGGAGCCGCGGGCGACCGCGAGCGCCTCGTCGAAGCCCGTCCCGCCGAGGTAGGTCGAGTAGCTGATGACGGGGTCGATGACGAGCGGGTGGCGCGCGTCGTAGTCGCCCAGCTCGAAGGCCACGCGGTTGTCGCCCGACAGCGCGTAGCGGCTCTCGACCTCGCGCCGCTCGCCCCCGATCAACTGGTACGAGACGGGCCGGTGCTGGCGCAACTCGCCGCCGCCCGCGGCGCGGAGCACCAGATCGCCGTTCGCGTCGAGGCGCAAGTCTTCCGCCCCGTCGAATTCGAGCGCGATGCGGCGCGGGTCGGCCCCCGGCGCGACGAGGAAGTCGTATTCGAGCCGCCGCCCGTTGCCGTAGTAGACCAGATCGACGCCCGGGTAGACGCCCCCGTACCCGACGCGGGCGAAGGTCGGGACGCCGGCGCGCCACGCCGAGGGGTCGCGCCCGACGAAGTAGTTACTGACGCCCGGCAGCGGGTCGGCACCCGAGACGCGCGCCGCGGGGTTCGCCCCCAGCAGCCTGACGCCGATACGACCGGCCGCACGCGGGTCTGAAGAAGTCTCGGCGCGCGCGGCCGCGGCAGGCTCCTCTTCGGCCCGGCGGGGACGCCCACGCAGGCTGATCTCCACCCCGGTGGGCTTCAGCGAGACGACATAGCCGTCGCCGCGCGCGGCGAAGCCGACGCCCGGCTCGAACTGCCCGGCGTTCGGCTCGAAGCTCAGGGGGAGCTGCCCGAATGCACCCTCCAAGCGCCTTAACTCCTCGCGGCCGACGGAAGCATCGCGCTTCTCGGAGTCCTGCGGCGTCACTCGACTCATCGCCGCCGCAGACCCTTCGACGGTCACGGGAGGCGCGTCGCGCGGGATTAACCTGACTGAGTCGTAGTGGGTGAGGCTTAGCAGGCCGGCGGACAGGATCAGGGCGAGTGCCGCCGGAAGCGTCCGACGCCGCGGGAGTAGTTTCCGCATCTGAAGTTCTTTCACGGGAGAACGCAGCACGGGCGGTGAGAGCGGGCGGCTTTCAGACCATCCGCGGTGAGTTAACGCTCTTGTGCGTGGACTGCGAGGTCGGGCAGGCGCTGCACAAACGTCGGCAACGTGCGAAAATCTACACCAATGCTTCGGGCCGGGCAAGGCCCACGAACCAACTCAAACTCTCCGTTCGCTACCCGTCTTGGAACTCTTCCGGCCCAAGCCCGGCGAGGGCGGCGGCGCGCTTGGTCTTAAACCGCGCCTGAGTTCGCGCCCGGTAGGATCAAAGCGAGGGCCGCCTCAGGATTTCGGCCAAGGCCCGCAAACGGGCCGAGTCTGCCGCACTCTTCGTCAGGCCGGCCGTCTTCTCCAACGACGGCGCGAGGCTTTTGAGTTTTCCCAGCTCTCTCCGATTCAGTTGTGAACTCTCGGCTCTTTGAATCGCCTGACGCACGGCCGCGACTCGGTCGGCGGGCAGAGCTTGCGAGCGCTCAAGCTGATCGACGTACGCCTTCGCCACGACCAAGCGTCGGGGCCACTCGATTTTCTCCTGATTCTGCACGTTCAATTCGGCCACCCGAACCGTTTTCGCGGCGTCGATCTCGTTCTGCGTGAGGTGCTGCGTCGGCGTCAGCTCGAAGATGTCCAGACCGCGCGCGATCTCCGACCCGTAGACGTGGCCGTTGTACCAGTAGGCCGACCATTCGCCGCCGAGCACGAGCATCTTCGGATCAATCGGCCCCCGGTCGAAGTAGGCGATCTCTACGGGGTTGTCCGCGTCGGTGAAGTCCATGACGGAGATGCCGCCCTGATACCAAGCTTGCACCTTGATGTCCCGGCCGGGAACCGGAACGAGCGAGCCGTTGTGCGCGACGCAGTTCTCGCTGTCGCCCTGCGCGGCCGGCAGCTTGTAGTAGCTGGCGAAGCTCAGCTTGTTATCCGTCAGGCGGAAAATCGCGTTGGCCCCCCACTTGTTCGGATCGTTCGCGCGGCAGCGCGCCGCCAGCCCGCCGCCCCACTCGTCGGTGAACACGACCTTTTTCCCGTCATTCGAAAACGAGGCCGAGTGCCAGTAGGCATAGTTCGGATCGTTCACGGCGTCGATGCGCTTCGGGTGCACCGGGTCTTTGATGTCCAGCAGGATTCCATTCCCGGAGCAGGCTCCCGCGGCGAGTCCGATGGCCGAGTACACGGTAATGTCGTGGCACTGGTTGGTGTCGGACGGCTTTTCCAATCCGTCCTTGCCGTGCGTGCCGCCGTTATTCAGGCCGTTCAGCGCGCCCGTCCTCGGATCCATGAACACGCGCGGACTCGACACCACCTGAGCGTTCTGCGGCGCGGCCAACGGCACCTTGATCACGTCGATGCGGAAGAGCGCGGTGTTGGGGTCTTTGTCCGGGGCCTCACCCGAACACCCGGCCAGCTCTTCGCTTTGACGGACGAAAGAGGTTCCCGAGACGTAGATGTAAACGTTGTTCTTATCATTCGGATCGACTACCAAGGTGTGCGTGTGCGAGCCGCGGCAGGTTTGCACCGCCGCCACCTGCTTCGGATTCCTGATGTCGGCGATGTCGAAAATCCTCACCCCGCGGAAGCGATCTTTTTGCGCCGCCGGCGGAGGCGGCTGGTTATCTTGTCCGGCACCGGCGGTCGCCGCCGCAGGCGGCGGCTCGGGCGGGAAACCCTGCGGGCTGCAATCCAGCCGTCCGTTCGGCTGCTCCACCGACATGAAGAGCAGGTTCTTGTAAACGGACACGTCGCCCTGCCCGCCCGGGCACACCATCGAAGTCAGCAATCTGGCCTTCGCCGGATCGGAGATGTCGTAGATGTTGACGCCGTAAAAGTTTCCCTGAAACAGGTGGTTGCCCCGGAACGCGAGGTCGGAGTTGGCGAAAGCGAGTTGGGCGAATACCAGTTGGAGAGGCTTCGGCATCTTCGAGGAGTCGCCGACGCCGAGCAGGCCGAGCGTCTTCTGCACCTTCGGGTGATCCGGATCGTCGGAGCCGAGTTGAAACGCGTCCGGCTTTCTGAGCAGCGTGAGGTGCCTCATGCCCATCGCCGCTTCGCCCGCCTCGTACATCCCCGGCGACAGTTTGGCGCGCGGGTCGTTGGCGTCCGAACCCTTCATCCCCGCGGGCAGCGGCGGGGCCGATTCGAGAGCGAACGGATTCCCGCCGTCTTGGCCGGCGGGTTTGGATTCAGTAGCCTTCGCAGGCTCGGGAGACGGCGACGGCGGGGCCGTTTGCGCCAGCGTCCCGGCCGCAAAACACGAGCACAAGACAAGGGAAGCTGTTAGTAAACGGAAAGCGATAGTGTGTTGCCGGCTCATCGTTTCTCCTCCGCAGGTCTTTCACCCAGCATGTTTTGCATGATCCTAATCTCGGCGCGCTGGCCGCTGTCAACGTCCGACGCGAAATTGAACAGCTCGGCATCCTGCCCCGCGCCCGCCGTATCGAACAACTCCTTTACCATAATCAACGCGCCGTTGTGGTGCTGAATCATTCCGGTCAAAAACAGACGGTCGAACTCCGCGCCCTTTGCCTGTCTTAAGGCGTCCACCTGCTTCGGGGTGAGCATCCCCGGCATGTGCATGTGATGGCCCGCCATGTCGTGGCCCGGCACGTCCGCGCTCGACACCCCCGGCAGCGGCGGCGAAACCGGCTCCCCTCTGGCTTCGAGCCACCGTTTCATAAACTCTATCTCGCCCGACTGTGATTTGCTGATGCGCGCCCCGAGCAGACGGACATCCTTGTTCTCCGTGTGCGACTCGACGAGCGCCGTCATCTCGACCGCTTGCGCGTGGTGCATGATCATCCCGCGCATGAACTCGGCGTCCTTCGGCGAACGGGGCGGCAGCGTCGCCCTCGTCGACGGCGGCAGCGTGCGGGTTGGCTGCCCCGGCGCGCCGGGCTGCACCACAACCGGCGGCGACTTGGAATCGGCCTGCTGTGCGCAGACCGGCAGCGATAAGAAACAGGCGAGAGCGCCGGCGGCCGCGAGACCGCCGCGCGCCGCCGCGACGCTGATCACTGACCGCGGCTCAAGCCCGTCGCTGAAAAGAAACGACCGCATCGGCGTCGAGTGATTAAGCATTGAGCGATCACATTATCACAAACAAGACGGGCGCTGCCCCGCGAGAGCAGCGCCCGCGGAGTGCGTCCGGCGGTGAACGTAAACATTCCCGCCGAACGTGAGCGCCGGAACAGCGACGAGCGCGGCGAGAAGACGCGCGCCGCAGAGGGAGATTGCTCGAAGAGTTTTCGTCGGGAGCGCCACTGATTAGAAGCGGTCTCATGACAGTGGCTATTCATGATACTGCTTCTGGAAAGTCCGAAATGACTCCACCCTTAAAACGAGAGGGGCGGGGGCTCTGAATAATTCTTCATAAGTGTGCCATCGCACGGACGGCCGCCTCGGCATGGCTTACTCTGCGACATCTCACTACTCAACGAACGCTTACCCGACCAAGCCCGCGTCGTCAGTGAGAGAACACTGGTAACGGTGCCGGTAGCGAGCCGTTCGTCTATACCTGACCGGGCGCAGGGATGGCCCCCGGAACTCACGTCCTTTCTTCGAAAGCACTTTTCTCACGCCCCCCGCTCTAACCCGGTGAGCGCCGGACTCCCGCCCGACTGCCGGGATGTTTCAGCCGCAGCGGGCAGCGCCGCAGATACGAAGTCGTGTCTCTTGCCGGAGGTGTGCCTCTAACGCCGCGAAGCGCAGTGTGTTGTCGGAGTAAGACAGAACCGCGCGACTCCGCTTGGCCTCAACTTCGAAAGGAACCTTTCAGAATGTCTCACAGGAATTTCAGATTCTTAGCAGGTGTGGCGCTCGCGCTACTCCTCGGCGCGTCAACCATCCCACTCGTTGGCACGTCCACAGCAACAGCGCAGAGCGAGGTGCCGCGGGGCACGACGACGACCTTCGCTATTCTGGCCGGTCAGGCGGTGACGAGCACGGGCTTGTCCGTGGTCAACGGCGATCTGGGCATCAGCCCGGGAACCGCGCTCACAGGCTTTCCTCCGGGGGTCATCACCGGGGCGACGCATTTAGGTGATCCGGTCGCGGCGCAGGCTCTGGCCGATGCCCAAGTCCTGTACGCTTACTTGGACGGCTTGCCGTGCGGCACAAACTTGACCGGCCAAGACCTCGGCGGGATGACACTGACGCCGGGCGTCTATTGTTTCGATTCGTCGGCCCAGTTGACCGGAACACTCATTCTCGACGCGCAGGGCGAGTGTGATCCCCTCTTCGTCTTCCAGACCGGGAGCACCCTCACGACCTCAGTCGCTTCGTCCATCGAAGTTATCAATAACCCGTGCGGTGCGAATTGCCGCGGCGGGTCGAACGTGTTTTTTCAGGTCGGCAGTTCCGCGACCATCGGCATAGGCTCCCAATTTGTCGGAAACATTGTCGCCAACACTAGCGCCACCTTGAATACCGGCGCGAGCGTGGCCGGCAGTGTCTTTGGTCTCATCGGAGCAGTGACGCTCGATACCAATCAGGTTTCCGCGTGCGGCGTCAGCATCCCGCCCACACCGACGCCGAATCCTTCACCGACGGCTACTCCTACGCCCACACCTACGCCGACAATCACGTGCGCGCCCAAGGTGACGGGCGGCGGGCAGATACCCTTCCCCGACCCGGATAGCAATAACCAGCTTGCCACCGGCACGGGCCGCGCCACCTTCGGCTTCAACTCGCAGCCCGAGAAGGGCTGCACGGACGGCGCGGCGAAGGGCCACTTCAACTACGTCAACCACGTGACGGGCCTGCACGTCAACGGCAAGGTCTTGAACTCGCAGTTAATCGCGCCCAACACCGTCCGGTTCTCCGGCGAGTGCGGTGCGGGCTGCACGTTCACCGTGACGGTGCAGGATAACGGCGAGCCCGGCACGCTCGACACGTTCGGCCTGTCCGTGACGGGCACGAAGAACGAGGTCAGGTCGCTGCGCGTCATCAGCCGCGGGAACATCCAGTTCCACTAAAAACCGGCCGCCGAACTGTGACCAACACAATCCCCGGGGGCGATTCCTATCGCCCCCGGGGATACTTTATTTCTGACACTCCGGGCTTTAACAGTCGTCACCGTCAGACAGCCCGGATGCCTCTGCATGCCCGGGGCCGGAGCAATGCACACGACGCGACTAGTTCGAAGGGCTTGCCGGAGGATGTCCGGGACGCGTCCTTTTGTAAAGGCTCATCAGAGGCGTGACCGAAATGCCGTGAACGGCGACGGATACCGCCACCACCGTTAGCGTTAACGCCGTCAGCGTGTGGGCCAACTCCGGCGAAAGACCGTGATTGATGGCGTACATCAAATAATAGATCGAGCCGATGCCCCGGATGCCGAACCACCCGGTGAGGTGCCGCTGGACGGGGGTGGTGGACGAGCCGAGCAGCCCCAGCCAGACGGAGACAGGGCGGATGCCGAGTAGTAGTACGGGCACGAACCAGAGGGCCTCGGCCGTCAGGTAGCGCGCGGAGAGCATGCTCCCGACCAGCACCACGACGGCGACCTCGCCGATGCGCTCCAACTGTTCGTTGAAGCCCAGCACCGCTTGGGCCATGTACGCGGGAGCCTTCTCGCGGTGGGACGCGACCTCCTCATCCTCCCCCTCCGTGAGCATCCTTTTCACCTCCCTCTCGGGCGCCCCCTGCGTGTGCCGGCGCTCGATGCTGCGTAGCGCGGCGCCCGCCGCGAAGACGGCGAGGAAGCCGTAAGCGTGAATCAAAAGCGCCCCGCCGTAGGAGAGGGCGATCAGGCCGAGCGCGAGGAAGTCGTCGGTGCCGACCGCCTCTTTGTGTTCACGGCGGAGGTACAGGACAATTCTCCCAACGAGCGTCCCGAGTAGACCTCCGATCAAGGCGCCGCCGGCGACGGCCCAAAGGACGTCCACCGCCAGCCACCGCCAGCCGAACCCGCCGAGCTCGTGTAAACCGAGCAGCCCGAGCCCGAGCATTACGAAGGGGAAGGCCGTGCCGTCGTTGAGGCCGGCCTCGCCCGTCAGGCTGAAGCGCAGGCGATCCATGTCCCACGGGTTCTCCGTCTGCACGTCCGAGGCGAGCACGGGGTCGGTCGGGGCGAGCACCGCGCCGAGCAGCACCGCCGCCCCGACGGGGAGGCCCAACCCGTAGACCCCGGCCAGCGTCACGAGCACGACGGTGATCGTCATGGACAGGAGGGCGAGCCGGAGGGGCAGCCGCCAGCCCGGGTCGGAGAAAGGGAGCCGGAGCTTCAGTCCCGCCGTGAAGAGCGAGATGATGACCGCCACCTCGGTGAACCTCTCCAGCAACGAAGACCGCTCGACGGGGTCCAGCCGGATCATCCCCGACACGAAAGGCCCGAGCAAAAGCCCGACGGCGAGGTACATGATGGAAGTCGTCAGCGGCAGGCGCTTGAGTAAAGCGGCGGACAACGCCATCACCACCAGCAGCGCGCCGACGATGACGAACAGGAGGTCAAAATTCATAGCAGGAGACAGATACA
Source organism: Pyrinomonadaceae bacterium (assembly GCA_036567125.1). Taxonomy (GTDB): domain Bacteria; phylum Acidobacteriota; class Blastocatellia; order Pyrinomonadales; family Pyrinomonadaceae; genus JAIVGV01. Next base: position 7,483 of record DATCVD010000545.1, read on the forward strand.
GAGAAAGGGTGCGCTATCTTTCACGGGTTTGTCGCGCAGTTGATTACAGTTCCGGGGCTTCCCGCGGGTGAGTTGGAGGGGGCGAGCGGCCCGCGTCCGACGGGGTAGCCGGGGAGGGGCTACAAAGCGAACGGGCGCGGCGGCTTTTGGGAGCCCCGCGCACTCTCCATTTCGGGTCACCGTCCTCACCCCGGCGACCTATGGGCGGCAGCCGTCCGGGCGGCGGCGCCATCGTCGCCGCCACGCCGCTGGCGAAGCCGTTCCTGTCGGCCGAGTCGGCGGAGAGGAACGCCGCGTTCGGCCGCCTCGTCCCCGTCACGACCCGACTGCTCTAGGGCGGCATCACCGAAGAACTGCTGCTGCGATGGGGGCTGATGACGCTGCTCGTGTGGGCGGCGTGGCGGCTGCTTCAGAAAGGTGAAGGGGAGTTGATGGCTCTCACATGAAGTTCCGGGTGTGGAGGTCTGAGGTCGCGGCCGCGTCGTCCGAGTCGAACCCCAGCTTGATGAGGCGGTTCTCGCGGTCGGCCGCCATCTCGCGCTTGAGGGCCTGCACCGTGTCGAAGCCGGCGGCGATTGAATCCGGCTCCCACCCGCCGCTAGGAGGACGAGCGCGTCGAAGACCTCCTCGTTCAGGCCGTCCGTCCGGGCACCCTCGTAGCCGCCCTCCCGGGCGGCCGGGGAGTCACTGGCAGGTCGAGAGACGGAAGGAGTGGATGAATGTCCGCCACGCCCACCCGCCCGCGGCCATGAACTGCCCCGTAAAGACCATCGTGCAGTCGCCCACGGGCTCGACGGCGAGGGTCGAGTAGTCGCCCACCTGTTGACCGGCGAGGCCTGCGACCCCGTCCCCGCGAGCGTTTGCGTCTCGCTGCGGGGAACTAACCCCACAGTGATTAGAGAGGGCGCGGCGGCCACCTAACGGGTCTATGCCCGCGCTCGGGTGCACAACCCGCTTACAGACTCTTCAAATACTCCAGCAAGGCCTTCTTATCCGCAGCGGAAAAGCCGGTGCCGTAATTGTGCCCGCAACGGCTATTGCCGGAATTACGCGCCGCACAATCTGTAGTTTTCAGCGTGTAATTGAACTTAGTCTGCTGGGCTGCCAGCCCAACCTTCTCAATATCGTAGGCCGGGCCAACCATGAATTCGGATACGCGTTGGGCGTCGGGGGTCAATAGCTCGGCCAAGGACGGCACCGAACCATTATGCAGATACGGGGCAGCCGCCCAAATGCCTTCCATCACGCGCGACTCGTAGGGAAACTTTGTTGCCGCCGCGCCGGTTAAATCCGCCGCCCTCGGCTGCCACGTGTCTCTCAACTGTTCGGGAGCGCCTTCTTTTCCGCCGGGCAGTCCCAGTATGAAATAGTGCTGCAAGATCGAGCCGGCCACCGCTAACTTCAGCACGGAGACTGCCGAGTCAACCGGTTTTAGAGGAGTGCCGAAAATATCGGCCCCTGCCAACACCCCGGTTTTCACTTGCGAACTCAACAAATTGACTTCGCGCGAATCGGTGCCGACATCGACAATCGGGGTCGCCCAAGTTTCATGCCGAAGCGTGCGGAACTTCCCCTTCCTGATGCCGTGGCAGTCGGCACAGCTTTGATTTCCGTTCGCCGCATCTTTCTGTTGGTAAACCAGTTTACCTCTGGCAACTAGGGTTTGATCCAACGCCCAAGGCCATTTGGGCGGGCCTATCTTTTCGACTAGGTCTTCCAGCTTGTTTAGACCCCGGAAATTGGCCGAATTGTTTTTAGAGTAATTTACCTTCAGCAACTTCCATTTGTCCTTGAACGGACGAAACTCGGCAAACACGCCGATGACTTGTCCCACGTTGCGTGACAGGCCGAAAAGTTTGTTGCCGTTGGGTGCAAAACCCGGCCACTGGGTGAAGTCCTGACGCCAAGCATTCCACAAAAATGGGTAGCGCACCGGCACGTCGGCCAGCTTGATGTTTTCTGGAATCATGTAGGTCGGTGGCGGGCCAATATCCAGACCAGACACGCGGTTGAAAATTAGAGAGATGGCATCCGCGCGCGCCGGGCCCCACGGGGCATCCGCCGGGAGCGAGCCTTTCATTATCGTGTGGTAAGGCAAAAACCAAGCGGCCACCTCTTCACGCAACTTCTTTTTGGCCGGCGCGGACGGTGTCCCGCCCAGTACGTCAGCCGCGAACTGGTTAAAGGCGGCATCGTCATTGAGCACCGTGTTAACCGCCGTATCCAGATCAGCCGCAAAACTTTGCAAGTCGGTGAACGCGGGGCCGCCGTCAATCAGGTAGGACGTACCGGCGACATCAATCTGGCGCGTGTGGCAGGCAGCGCAGGTCATGCCGAGGTAGGTCGTATTGTTGCCGACGTTGGTGGTAAACCCGATGGGCAACCCTGCTTGGCTGGCGGGGTTGGGTAAGTAGCCATATCGATCCAAGTTGGCGGCCATGAAGGGTTCGCCGTTCGGCTGCTTCAAGGCCTTCATCCATTTTAACGGAATCAACCGCGAGCCTTGATCTTGGCTATAGAATTCGTCGCGGGTTCTCTTGTTCCACCTGCTCCCCTGATCCAATGTTTTCGGTGCTGTCTGAGCAGCGGTTTGCGCAACAGGCGCGCAGCAAACCAGCGTCACCAACACCCGCAACAAGCCTTTAAGGCAAAGCATGGATTCATTTTTTTTCATTTGTCTCTCCAATCTGGCGGGTATGCCCGAGGTGTTAGGGTCAGTACCACCGCGCGCCAGCGGACGGGTCGACAATAGAGCAACTGGAAGTCTTTCGTTAGACGGAACTTGATTGCGTTCCGCGTACTGGCGCACCGGCAGGAGTTCGCTCGGTTATTCAATTGAGGATGGCATTGAAACAATTACGCTTACATCACCCGCGCCCCAGTTCAACGCGTATGGGAGGCAGCGTGGCGGGGCTTCGGGTTCATGCCGTTGTCGGGCGGCGACGCTGGCTCGTGTTGTGAGAGCGTTCGTGGGATGGGGTTGACGGAATCTCGTGAGGATTACGCCAACGAGACTGCCGGCGCCTGCCCGTGTACGATGCTGGGCTTATAACTCCCTTTGGTTTTGGAGTCAACAATTATTTGCAAGCCCACTTGCATTGCTCGTCGCGCTTAATCTAGGCAGCGGGAAAATAGACAAAGGGATCAACGGCAGTGTCGCGAAAACTATTTTAGAGTGCAGAAGGTCACACGCCACTCTTCCTCATGCGGCGGTCTGAAAGAGCGAAGCGACGAACTTCGCCAGCCCTCGCGCATCGGTTGTGTTGCAAACACTGCCGTGAGGCGGACGAAGGCTTCAGGGTGCCTTCAGGATAAGAGGCGCGCTTGCCGCCACCCGGGCTACGCGGTTAAGCGTCATCTCGAAGAACTTGAGCCACGTCCGGCCGTCACGCGACATCTCGCCGCTCTCAAACCATTGCCCCTTCTCATTCAGTCTGATCGTAAACCGGATGTTCCCGGCGCGCGGGTCACGGAAGCCCCAGACCAGCATGTTCTCTGATACTTCCGCTTCCGCATCTATAGAACTTCCGTCGCCGCGGAAAGCACGCATGCGGAAAACCTTCGCGTCCTGATCATATGACAACACCGCGAAGGCGCTGTGGATGACGGCCCCGGTATTACCGGCGTCCGCGCTCTTCCCTAGCCCCTCGATGAGCAGAACCGTGCCCCCCACCTTGCGCTCGACGTTCTCGGTCTGGCGGAATGTATGACGCTGATTAGGGCCCAACATGATCCAGCCTTCGCCCTGCCACTGACCGACGAGGAAATCAAGCCTCTTCATCTCCGCCGCTTTAGGCGACGACGGCGTCTGGGCCACCGGCGTGAGCGGCAAGACCGAAATCAGCAATATCGCGGCAAATTTTTTCATCACATCCCCCACCATTCGTAATCCGCCGAGGCTTATTCCGGGTCGTGTGTCTTCATTATGCTGCCGGTGGGCTTGGTTAGTCTTGAAGATTTGCGACACGGCGGCACATCACTCGACGAGATTGCCGTGTTCGATTTCGGCTACGTCTTCAGCGAAGGGGACGGGCGAGCGTCCCGTCACAGCGGCGATTTCGCGCGCCAGATGGGACTGATCGGCAAACCCCATCTCAGTCGCCCTTGCCGCCCAATCTTTCGCTTTATCTTTAACCAGCGTGACGGCCGTGGCGCGCACCCTGCGAATGCGCGCGAACTGCTTCGGGGTCAGCCCCGCTGCCGCCCGGAAGCGCCGCTCCAACTGCCGGACGCTTAAACCAACTTCCGCGGCGACCTCCGCGACCCTCGCGCGGCCCTGACTCGCTTCGATTAACCGGACGGCGGTGGCGACCCCCTGATCGACATCTGTAGGCTTTAGTCCCAGCGAACGCAGAAACGAGCCGTAAGCGGCAACCGCTTCCCCGAAGCTGTCGGATCTACTCAGCTGCCGAAGTAGTTTTTTCCACGCCGCGGGCGCGGGTTGAGGGAAGTCCAGGATTTGATTCTGAAGAGTGGCGGGGTTAAAGCCTAGTACCAGACTACATGCGGCCGGGGAGAAACGCGCTCCCCAAAAGTTGTCGCCCCCGCCCACTTCTACGCGAAACGAATCGAGCCGGGGGCCGACCACATGCAGCCGTGAGACCCCCTTCTTAATGTTTCTGTGGTATGCGAGCGAAACGCAGCCGTCGGCGAAAACTTGATGGGTGAAAGGCTCTTTCGTATCGTCCGCAACAGCAAATTCCCAATATGATAGAACGACGTGTGCGAGATCGGGTGAGGGGGCAAACTCACGATAGCTGACCGGCCCTCTTACCTCTGCTGACACTTGGACGGGCATAAGCTTACTCTGCCGGAACAAACGCATTTAAGCTGTCAGAGCCGTCGTCGAGTAATCCTCTCTTACGATTAGTAATCCGGGCCCCCTCACGCACGGCATCGCCCGCCCGCTGAGGCCCTCGCAGGTGCATGACAAGGTTCGTGTCGCGGGGCGGGTTGCAGGCCGTCGTTAGATGCGCGCTGCCGAGGGTCCCCCGATGTCAGGAATAAATGAAGGGGGAGGTCTAATCAAATGGATTTGCTCTTCGGTGCAGGCTTGCCCCTCAAGCTGAGCGAGGAGCGCGACATGCAGGGCTTGATGACCGCCGCCCGCATGCGGATGACCGCACGGCCGGCGTGGCCGTCGGGCGGGCGGCCTCGGCGTGGCGCTGCTCAGGTTTTCCCCGCCCGGTGCCGGCGCTATTTTGCGTCGGTCGCCGCCCGGCCGGCCCCTTCCGGCGCGTACCGCTCGTGCAGGTTGACCGGGTCTGATTTCCTGCGCAGGCGGAGGTTAAGCATCTCGACGAAGACGGAGAAGCCCATCGCGAAGTAGACGTAGCCCTTCGGGATGTGAACCTCGAAGCCCTCGACGAGCAAGGTCAGCCCGATGAGCAGGAGGAAACTGAGCGCCAGCATCTTGACCGTCGGGTGGCGCGAGACGAAGGCGCTCACCGGCGCGGCGAAGGCCATCATGAAGGCGATGGCGACGACCACGGCCGCCACCATGATCTCGATCCTATCGACCATGCCGACCGCAGTGATGACCGAGTCGAGCGAGAAGACCACGTCGAGCAGCAGGATCTGGATGATGACGCTCGTGAAGTTGGCACGCACGCCTCGCGAGGCGTGGCCCTGCTCGCCCTCAAGGTTCTCGTGGATCTCGAAGGTCGCCTTGCCGAGCAGGAAGAGGCCGCCGAGGATGAGGATCAGGTCGCGCCCCGAAATTTCGTGGCCGAAGGCGGAGAAGAGCGGCGCGGTCAGCCCGATCACCCACGAGAGCGAGAGCAGCAGGAGGACACGCGTGACGAGCGCGAGGGCGAGGCCGAGGTAGCGTGCGCGCGGCTGCTGCTCGGCGGGCAGCTTCCCCGCGAGGATCGAGATGAAGATGATGTTGTCGATGCCGAGGACGATCTCCAGGGCGAGCAGCGTCAGGAAGGCGACCCACGCCTGAGGGTCGGAGAGCAAATCCATAATTTAACTTTCCCCTTTCGAGCCTAGAGCCACCTGCGAACTCTCCGCCAATACCCCGCGTAGTCTTCGCCGTGCGTCGCGGCGAGGAACTTCTCTTCGAGCCTCACTCGGACTGGATCAACATGCCGCCGGGGCCTAAGACGAGCAGTGTGACGGTGCTATTCCTGTTTTGCCGCCGCGCGCCGGGAGTATAATCCACCGCGCGGTGAAATGATGAGACGAAAGCTTACCACGCCGTTCCTCGCAGTCTTCGAGCTGGCCGCGGCCGCCCCGACGCCCCCGTGTGCCTCGGCCGACGGGGTCGGACTCGTCCCGAGCTTCGGGACAGAAGAGGCCATCCGCAGGCCCGCGAGGTCGCGCTGAAGATAAGGACTGGTGCGGCGGAGGAGGACGCCGGATCACATTTCGATCAGGGCATAGCCCAAACCGCGTCTGGCGAGTTCGAGAAGGCCGCCGCGTCCTTGCGCGAGGCCGTCCGCCTGCGCCCCGCGTTGGCGCTCGCACACTAAAACTTGGGGTACGTTCCGAGTCGGCCGGAGCAGTGGCCTGATGCCGAGGTGGCCTGCCGCAAGGCGATCCGCCTCAACCCGATCTCCCGAAAGCCCACTTCATCATCGCGCTCGCGCTCGCCCAAGCGGGCGGGTACGAGGACGCGATCTCGTCGTAAGCGGAGGCCATCCGCCTCAACCCTTATGAAGCATCGCATCGCCCCCCACCCCCTGCGGATCGCCCGGTGATCCTGTTCGATGACGTTGTTGGGGTACTTCACACGCGGGTCTGGTTATAAGTGGTCGTCCAGAAATTTACTGATCTCGGCCTGCGCGATCTGGGAACCCCAGCCGTCGAAATTGTAGTCGAAGCCGTGATTGGCCCACGGCAGGTGGACGTAAGTGAACGGCACACCCGCCGCCGCCAGCCTCGGGGTGATGCGCCCGACGTTCTCGGCCCGGACGACTTGATCGCGCCCGCCATGCAGGAACAAGGTGGGCGGCGACTGCGCGCCGACGTGTTCAACGGGAGAGGCCGACGCGTAGACTTCGGGCGCGGAGGCCGGCGACCCGCCCAGATAGTTCTCAAGCACGCGCCGGGTGTCAATCACGTCCGGGCGGCCCGGGTGCGCGTAGGCCCAGGTCAGATCGGTGGGGCCGTAGAAGGAGACGACGGCGCGCACGCTCGTTTCCCGCGCACCGCACGAGCCGGGCCGGAGCGCCGGGTCGTTCGCGGTGTAGGCGGCGAGCAGCGCCAGTTGCCCGCCCGAAG
>DATCVD010000546.1:0-3649 GCA_036567125.1 Pyrinomonadaceae bacterium
CGGCGCGGAAGCCGGCGCGGAAGCCGGCGTCGCCTGCCACAGCCACAGGTGCGCGAGCGGCGCGCGCGCGACGAGCCGCGCCGCGAAGTCGGTCGCCGTAGTCGCCAGCGGCGTGAAAAACATCATCAACCACCTCACTCGTCGGGGCCGGGTTCGACTTCAACTTAACGAAACTGAAAGCGGCGAGCCGCCCGCGCGACTTTCGGGAAGCGGGGGCGGCTCGCTGGATTTCGTTACGGACGGAGGCGGAGGGACTCGAACCCCCAAGCGCTTTCGCGCGGCGGTTTTCAAGACCGCTGACTTACCAATTAGCCTACGCCTCCGTACTTGCGCGTCAATGTTACCGCACCGCGCGCGCCGCGCTCAACCGGGGGCCGTGCGAACAGTTCTAATTTGAGTTGCGCCCCTTCAGCCCTTGATGCCGGCCGTGTTCATCAGCACGACGCGCCATCCGTCCGGGTCTTCAAACGTGAAACCCTGAGCCGCCCAGTAAGGGTTCTCCGGCTCGACCGGCTCGCTGCCCATCGCTCGTAACCGTTCGACCCGGCGCAGCACGGCCGCGCGATCCGCGAGGTAGAGGACGAGCAGGTTGTCCTTCGTCGGCGCGGGGCACGGGCTGCCGCCGGCGCGGCGCGTGAACTCAAGGTGGTAGCCCGCGCCGGGCAGGCCCAGCATCACGCCGTCGTAGCCGGCGTGCCCCTCGAAGGAGCCGAGCACGCGCAGGCCCAAGCCGTCGCGGTAGAAGCGGACGACCGCTTCGAGCCTGTCCGTCGGCCGCGCCACCCTGACTTGCGCGACGGGGAAGTCTTCGGGCCAACCGTCAGTCATTCGTCTTCGACGCACCGCGCCGACAAAGTTTCCGCCCGCGCCTTCGGACTCGCGCGCGCCGCGACGGCTAACGCTCCGACTGCGCGCTCTTCTTCAACTCTATCTTCTCGTTCTCGCCGGGGTTCGCCGGCTGGCCCGTCACCATCGCCTTGACGAAGCTGAGGGCGTGGGCCGCGGCGCTCGAAGGCGAGTCCCAGTACTCCGCGCGCTCGACCGCGACTCTCAGCAGCGCGAGGTCGGGGTCTTCCGCCCCCCCGGGGAACCAAGCCTTCAGCTCGGGACTCCACAGCTCCTCGATCTTCGCGCGGTCGCGCACGACGGTCGCGCGCCCCGACACCGAGACGTAGCGCTGCGACTCCGGCTGCGCGTAGGCGACGTTGACGTGCTGCTCGCGCTCCACCTCCCCGACCTTCGGCGCGCTCGCGCGCGTGAAGAACCAGAGGTTCCCGTCGAACTCCGCGCGCTGCGTGGACATCGGCCGGCTGTGCAGGCTCCCGTCCTCGGCCACGGTCGTCAGCATCGCAAAGTCGATCTCCCTGATCATCTCGGCGAGCTTCCTGATGTGCTCGCCCCGCTCGTTAGTCTCCGCCATGAATGCACACGCCTCCCCTGTGATTTGAAGTGCCGCCAGTCTCCCAGCGCCGCGTCACGAAAGTGCGGGGTAAGTGCAACTATTTGGTTGAGCGGCGCGGGGATCAGGTCGTCAGGCGGCGGTAGATGGCGGGCATGCGTTCGGGGAGGGAGAGCACGTCGTCGATGATGGTGTAGCCGACTTCGCCGTAGAGGTCGCGGAGTTCGGCCTCGGAGTCGCGGTCGATGGTGATGCAGAAAGGGGTGATGCCGCCCGCGCGCGCTTCGCGCAGCGCCTCGCGGGTGTCTTCGCGGGCGTAGCGGGCGTCGCCGTAGTCGTGGTCGTAGGGGCGGCCGTCGGAGAGGACGATCAGCAATCGGGTGCGCGCGTCCTGCGCCGCCAGCCGCGCGGCGGCGTGGCGGACGGCCGCGCCGAGGCGGGTGTTGTGCTGGTAGTTGAGGCCGCCGATCAGGCGCTCGGTCTCTTCCGAGTAGCGCTCGCCGAATTCCTTGACGACGTAGAACTTCACGTTGCGGCGGCCCTCGGAGGTGAAGCCGTAGATCGAGTAGGCGTCGCCGACGGCTTCGAGCGCCTCGCTCATCAGGACGAGTCCCTCCTTCTCGATCTCGATGATGCGGCGGCCCGGATGTGTGTAGGGCTGCAAGGGGTGGCGGCCGATGGTGCGGGCCGTCGAGCTGGACTGATCGAGGAGGAGCGCGACGGCCACGTCGCGCTCCCTGCGCAGCCGCTTGACGTAGAGGCGCTCGGACTGCTGGCCGTCGGCGCGGCGGTCGGCGATGAAGTCGACGACGGCGTCGAGGTTGTAGTCGTCGCCGTCCAGCTCGTTCTTGATGCGCGTCAGGCTCTCGGGCTTCATCAGTTGGAACTGGTGGCGGATCGAGGAGATGACGCCGCGGTAGCGCGAGCGGGTCAGCTCGACGAAGTTGCGGTCGCCCTTCAGCGGCCGCTTCTCGACGACGCGGCACCAAGAGACGCGCGTGTCGGAGAGTTCCCTGTCCCACTCGTCGTACTCGAAGGCGGTCTCGCCCGGCTCAAGCTGTTGTTCGGGCGACTCGCCGTAAGCCCAGCGCTCCGCGCCGTAGAGCTGCTGCTCGGAGTCCGAGTCGTGCGAGTCGGACTTGGCCCACGCGTTGAAGAGCTCGCGCGCGTCGCGGTCGGTCTGCCGCGGCCGCGCCTGCTCGTTCTCGCGGCCGCGCTCGCCCTGCTGCTCCTCCGGTTCGAGGGACGACTCCGCGCCGCCCGCCTGCTCCCCGTCGTCTTCGCCCGCGGTCGTCTGTTCTTCCGACTCCGACTGGGCGATTGACTTGAAGAGCGCGTAGACGCGCGAGGTCGCCATCAAGGCGTCGGCGACCGAAGCGTCCGGGCCTGCGAGGTAGTCGGCGACGATTGATTCGAGTTCGGAGACGACCGGGGAGTAGAAGGCGCGCGCGTCGTCGAGCGCGCCGCCGCAGAGCGTGATCTGGAACAGCAGCTCGAAGGGGACGAGCGCGGCGGGCAGCGTGGCGACGCGCGGCCGCTGCGCGCGCAGGTGCGCGCGGACGAGATCGAGGTCGCGCGCGAGGCCGCGGTAGGCGTGGCGGAGCCGCCGGTCGATGCGGCCGTTCTCAAGCGTGGAGAAGATGCGCGCGGCGAGCGCGGGCAGGGGGAAGAGGGCGAGGGCGGCGCGGTAGTCGGCGTCAGGCGGCATCGCGCGCCGCCGGAGCTGTTTGAGCCGCGCCTCCTCTTCGGGCGGGAGCGCGCGCTCGCCCCGCTGGAGGTCGTTGATGTAGCCGTCGAGCGCGAAGGCGTCGAGCGCGTCGCGGCGCGCGGGGTCGTAGAGTTCGGCGATTGCGGTGAAGGCGGCGCGCAGGCCGTGATTAGGTTCGGGTTGCTCCGCGCCGCCGCCCGCGCGCGCGTGCGTGCCGAACTCGATCTGGCCGGCGGCGTGGGCGGCGAGCACCTTGTAGAGCCGGAAGTTGAGTGCGTCGGTCGCAAACTCCGAAACGCTCGCGGGCAGGTGGATCGTGCGGCCGTCGCCGATGCGCGACTCTTCGGGGACGGCCGCGAGCGAGGCCACGTCAACCGAGCGGCCGGTCAACCCTTCGACGTAAAGTCTTAAGGTCTGCGCCACGTCGGCGAGCGCGAGGCCGATCTCCGGGCCTCCGCCGCGCAGCGCCTCGTTGCTCTGGCGCGTCTCCAGCGCGTAGTAGCTGCGGCGGGCGCGCGCGTCCGCGCGTGGGAGTTGCAGCC
>DATCVD010000547.1:0-2396 GCA_036567125.1 Pyrinomonadaceae bacterium
CGGGCGTCCGGCGCGGACTGATCGCGGCCGACCGCCGCGTGCTCCCCTTGGGCACGCGCGTCCGGCTCGAAGCCGGCGGCTACAGCGGCGAATACGTCGTCGCCGACACGGGCGGACTCGTGCGCGGGCGCAAGATCGACATCTGGGTTCCTTCAAACCGCGAGGCCATGCGCTTCGGCCGCCGCCCCGTCAAACTCACCGTCCTTAACTACGGCGGGCGGCGCGCGCCCAAACCCAAACGCAACTGAACGCGCGAACCACCCGGAATGAAGACGAGAGGGCCGCTGATCGAAAGGTCGGCGGCCCTCTCAACTTTCGACCGCGGGCCTTTCCCTTTTGGCGCGCGCCGCCGTCCTGTTAAGTTTTCGCGGACTGACACCGGCGGCGGAGTTGGGCTAAGATGCGGCCCGAAAGCTCTACAAAACTGATCGGCGGCGGGTTTTTCGCGCGCGTTTCCGCGCACCGCGGCCCGCGCGCGTTTTGGTCGATGAGCAGATCGAACACGGAAGTCCCGCGGCCCGCGCCGCTCGTCGAGGTCTGGCGGGGGTCGATTGTCGAGTCGCGCCACCGCGGGCACGTCGCGGCCGTGGACGGAGACGGCCGTCTGGTCGCGCGGCTCGGCCAACCGGGGACGGTCACTTTCCTGCGCTCGTCGGCCAAGCCGCACCAGACGATCCCGCTCGTCGCCGCGGGCGCGGCCGACCGCTTCGGGCTGACGCCGCCGGAAATCGCCGTCGCCTGCGGCTCGCACAGCGGCGAGACCCTCCACGAACAGACCGTCGCCGGGATGCTCCGAAAGATCGGTCTCGACGAGTCGGCCTTAAAGTGCGGCGCGCACGAGCCGTTCGACCGCGAGACGGCGCTTGAGATGCGCCGCCGGGGCGAGCCGCCGCGCGTCCTGCAAAACAACTGTTCGGGCAAGCACACCGGGATGCTCGCCCTCGCGCTCCACCTCGGCGCGCCCGCCGAGACTTACGACCACCCCGACAACCCCGTCCAGCAACTCATCCTCGACACGGTCGCGCGCTTCTCCGGCCTCGGCGTCGATCAGGTCGTCCGCGGGACTGACGGCTGCGGCGTGCCCGTCTTCGGGATGCCCGTCCGCGCGATGGCCCTGATGTACGCGCGGCTCGTCGCGCCGGACGCGGGGCTGGACGAGCAGTCGGCCATGGCGTGCCGGCGCGTCGTGGCCGCGATGACCGGCTCGCCGGCGCTCGTCGGCGGGACGCGCCAGCGTCTGGACACGGAGATGATGCGCGCGACCAGCGGGCGCATCATCTCGAAGATCGGGGCCGAGGGCGTCTATACGGTCGGCGTGCTCCCTTCGCCGCGCTGGCCGCGCGGTTTAGGGCTGGCGCTCAAGATCGAGGACGGCGAAGACCGCCGCGCCCGCCCGACGGTCGTCGTCGAATCCCTCCGCCAACTCGGCGCGCTTGAGCCGGACGCGCTCGAAGCCCTCCGACCCTATTCAAGCTTCCCCATCCGTAACCACCGGGGCGACCGCGTCGGCGAAGTCCGCGCGAACTTCGAGTTGGAACTGCTCGCCTAATAAATGACGGGGCGAACCCACGCGCTCAAAAATCGACGCGCCGGATTTGCCTTTAGTTCCCCGAGTAAGGTCATCTGATTGGCGCGATTTCACCCGTCCGGCGAATTATTACAATTCATTGGTACACAGGCAGAGTATTAAAAGCGTTCAATTTTGGGCGTGACGCGGGGCGATTAAGTCTTCGCGTCGGGCGGGGCGGAATTGCCGGAGCCGCGTTTTTACAGGGCGAAAAAAATTTCGCGCCGTCGTGATTTGAACGGGCGTCTGGTGGCACGGTCGTTGCAAAACGTGTAAACAGATAAAATTGACAAAGGGTAGATAGTGTTATCGGGTCAGGCTCGGAGACGGCAGTGAGTGATAGCTTTGGGGGAGGCTTTCTCTCACTTCTGGCAGGTCGGCGACTCTTTGGGGGAACGGGGTCGCAGGCAGGCAGGCCGTCAATGAGCAAACAATTGCTGGGTTGCTGGTTATTTTCCGCCGGTGCTTTGGGGGAACACCGCGGATAGGCCAGCAACCCGCAATCGTTTCTAGTGCTGACACTGGTGGGCGTTAAAAGAAAAGAGGCGGCGAGTCGTTGGGGGACGACTCGCCGCCTCTTTTCTTTTCGCGTGATTCTTTGGCGCGCGAACTACCGCTCAAGCCTCACTGGTCGATCTTCGCGGCTACCGCCCCACGTTCGGGGCGGCTTCTGCCGCCAGCTAATCGCTAAGGGGCTAGAGTAGTTAAGCACTAAATTGCGAGTGCTAAACTACTGACGTGCAACAGCGAAACCGGTATTACCGACGTGCTCATATTTCGGAGCGTAAATTCCGGCGACTGGTGCGCTTCTTCGCCTTCGATTTTAGCG
>DATCVD010000548.1:0-2468 GCA_036567125.1 Pyrinomonadaceae bacterium
GTGGGCCGCCTGCGCATGGTTGATCGCGACTTCGTCGAGGAGTCGAACTTGCAGCGGCAGACGTTGTTCTCGGAGCGCGACGCGCGCGAGCGCCTGCCGAAGGCCGTCGCCGCCGCGCGGCGCGTCGCGGAGATCAACTCGGAGGTCGCGGTCGAGGCCGAGGTCGCGGACGTGAACGCGGGCAACGTCGAAAGGCTCGTCGCAGGCTGCGACGTGGTGCTCGACGCGACCGACAACTTTGCGACTCGCTACCTCGTCAACGACGCCTGCGTCAAACACGACGTGGCGTGGGTGTACGGCGCGGCCGTCGGCTCTTACGGCGTGACGATGACCGTCCGCCCGCGCGCCGGCCCGTGCCTGCGCTGCGTCTTCGAGGACGTGCCGCCCGCGGCCTCCGCGCCGACGTGCGACACGGCCGGCGTCATCATGCCCGTCATCTCGGTCGTCGCGGCGGTGCAGGTGAGCGAGGCGCTGAAAATCCTGACCGGCAACTTGGACGCGCTGCACGGCACGCTGATGCAGTTCGACGTGTGGCAGAACGAGTGGCGGCGGATCAAGCTCGGCCCGCCCGCGGGCGACTGCCCGACGTGCGCGCTCAACCGCTACGAGACGCTCGGCGCGGAGCAGGCGGAACTCACGTCCGTGCTCTGCGGCCGCGACGCGGTGCAAATCTCGCCGGGTCGGGCGGGCGAGATCGATCTCGCGTCGCTCGCCGAGCGGCTGCGCGCGGCCGGCGAGGTTAAGGCGAACGAGTATTTGATACGGCTGCGCGTCGGCGCTCACGAGTTGACGGTCTTCCGCGACGCGCGCGCCATCATCCGCGGCACGGACGACGCGGCCGTGGCGCGCACGCTCTACGCGCGCTACGTCGGCTCGTGACGCGCGCCGCCAATCGGCGGCCGCCCGCGGGCGCGCGAGTTTCGGCAACCTCACCTTTCGCGTTATCATCACAACGGCTGAACTTATCCCGCTAAAAACAGGCGCGGCGCGCGTTCGTTCAAAGTCGCGCGCGGGCGCCGCCCGGAGCACACGTCAAAACTTTCTCGATGACCCACAACCAACGCCCCGGCCGCGCAATCAAAATCCTCCTGCTCGTCGCATCCCTCGCCTTCGCCGCCTCGTCGGCGCGCGCGGGCGGCCCCGTCGTCTGGGAACTGAACTCGCGCGAGGAGTTGCTCAAGGGCGAGGCGCGCGGCGTCTCCGTCACCGACACCGGCGCGCTCATGCTCGCGCCGCGCGTCGCGCAACTGTTCGACACCGAGCAGGCTTACGTCTGGTCAACCGCGGCCGACCCGGCCGGCAACGTCTACCTCGGCACGGGCCACGACGGCCGCATCTTCCGCGTCGGCGCGGACGGGCGCGGCGCGCTCGTTTACGACGCGGCGGAACTCGACGTGACCGCGCTCGCGGTGGGAAGAGACGGCGCGCTCTACGCCGGCACGTCGCCCGACGGCAAGGTCTATCGCATCGCGGCGGGCGCGCAGCCGGGCGCGCAGGCCGAGGTCTACTTCGATCCGCCGGACAAGTACATCTGGTCGCTCGCCGTCATGAACGACGGCGCGCTCGCGGTGGGCACGGGCGACGCGGGGAAGATTTACCGCGTGCGCGCGGGCGGCGCGAAGGTCGAAGATTCGCTGCTCGTCGACATCAACGAGACGCACGTGATGTCGCTGGCGGTTGACGGCCGCGGCGACCTGATCGCCGGAACCGATCCGGGCGGCCTCGTCATCCGCGTCAACGCGCAGGGCAAGGCGTTCGCGCTCTTCGACGCGCCGCTGCGCGAGATTCACTCGCTCGCCGCGGCGGCCGACGGGTCGCTCTACGTGCTCGCGCTCGGCGAGGCGGCCTCGTCCGCGCGCCCGCAAGGCGCGGTCTCGGCCTCGTCGGTCTCAAGCGCGCAGGGCAGCGTCTCGACCGTGACGATGACCGTCACGGACGACGGCGGCGGCGGCGTGCAGGCCGCGCAGTTGGCCGCGCAGCCGCAGCAGCCGGCGCGCAGCCGGAACGAGCTGGCGAACGCGCGCAGCGCCGTCTTCCGCGTGCTCGCCGACGGCGGGTCGGACGTGCTCTGGAGTTCGCAGCAGGTGACGGCCTTCTCGGTCGCGCCCGCGCCGCAGGGCGGCGTGCTCATCGGGACGAGCGACAAGGGGCGCATCTACCACGTGACGGACGACGGGCGCGACACGCTGCTCGTGCAGTCGAGCGAGGATCAGATTTCGTCGTTCGTCGTGCGCGGCCGCGAGGTGCTGGCCGCGTCGAGCAATCAGGGCAAACTTTTCAGGCTGGCGGCCGAGCCGGCGGGCGAGGGCACTTACGAGTCGCCGGTGAGGGACGCGCGCTTCAGCGCCGCGTGGGGGCGCATCTGGTGGCGAGGGCGCGGCGCGGTCGAGTTGCAGACGCGGACGGGCAACACCGAGCGGCCCGATCAGACGTGGAGCGAGTGGAGCGCGCCGTACCGCGCGGCGGCG
>DATCVD010000549.1:0-6594 GCA_036567125.1 Pyrinomonadaceae bacterium
AGGCGGCGGCGGCGAAGGCGCGCTCGGCCAGCTCGACCATCTCGTCGTGGCCGACGTTGCCGGCCGCGGCGATGACGAGGTTCGGGGGCGCGTAGGCCGCCGCGTGGTGGCGCGACGTGCGCGCGCGGTCGAAGGTCAGGACGGTCTCGGCCGTGCCCTCGATGGGGCGGCCCAGCGGGTGGCCGGGGTAGAAGGCCGCGCTGAAGAGCTCGGTCAGGAACTCTTCGGGCGTGTCCTCGACCATCTTCATCTCTTCGATGATGACGCGCTGCTCGCGTTCGAGGTCTTCGCGGTCGAAGCGCGGCGAGAGCAGCATGTCGGCCAGCAGATCGAACGCCTGCGGGAGCGCCGCGTCCACGACCTTGAGCGAGAAGCCGGTCAACTCGTGCGTGGTGTAGGCGTCGAAGTTGCCGCCCAAGCGGTCGGATTCGACGGCGATGTCGAGCGCGGTGCGGCGGCGCGTGCCCTTAAAAACCGCGTGCTCGATGAAGTGGCAGATGCCGTTGACTTCCGGGCGCTCGTGGCGCGAGCCGCGCCTGATCCAGACGCCGACGGTGCAGGAGCGCAGGTTGGGCATGTGCTCCGTGAGGACGGCCGCGCCGTTCGGGAGCCTCGTGGTTCGTACCTGATCGATCATTCTTTGGAAAACTTCGGGAAACTGTGGTGCAGGAATTTTGGCCGGGCCGGTAATCCATTTTTGCGGCAAGCGGCATCGTAGCACGCAGACGGAAGGCCGGGCAAAAGCCGACGCAAAACGGGACGCGGTTTACGGCTGAAAAAGCCGGCCTCAAGGCGAAAGGCCGGCTTGACAGTGTTTGCGACGTGGCGGAAAATGACACCTTCGCCCACGAGCACGGGTCGGAAGTAACCTCGTTGAAGTCCGTGCGGCCCGCACGGAGGGTAGGTGGTGGAAAGTCTGCCGGCGGAAGTCTCCCGCGTCCGCAGTGTCCGTGTGACAAAAGAGGGAAGGCTTTTCGGGCGTGCGCGCGCAACACTCGCGCGCGGCGCGCGCCGGGAGGTTCTGGTGCGATGAGGAAAAGTTTCTGGCGTGTGAGTCTGGCGACGCTGGCCGCGGCACTCGTGTGCGCGCAGGCCGGCGTGCCCTCGGCTTACGCGGGCGGCCGCGGCCGCCTCGGCACAGTGACGGGCCTCGTGCGCGACAACAAAGGGCAGCCGCTCGCGGGCGCGGTCATCCAGTTCGTCAAGGACGGCGCGGGCCACGTCGTCAAGCAGACGAGCACGGCCAAAGACGGCACGTTCTCGGCCCGCGTGCTGCCCGGCAAGTACCTGCTGACCGCGCTCGCCCAAGGGTTCAACAGCGTCAGCTTCAACGCGGTTCAGATCAACCCCTCTGACGAGATCAGCTACCGCTTCAACCTCGAACCCGTTGGGCAGGGCCGCACCGCGCCCGAGCGGCGCAGCGACCGCAACGATCCGAAGTGGCGTCTGCGCTCGGCCCAGTCGCGCCGCTCCGTCTTCCAGATGGACGGCGCGCGCATCGAGACGGTCGAGACGGCCGAACTCGAAGGGGCCGAGGCGGGCGAGACTCGGGGTGACGAAGCGGGCGCGGCCGAAGCTACCGCAGCCGCCGCTCCCGACGAGGAAGTCGAGCGCATCCAAGTGCTCTCGCGCGGGAGTCAGTCGCTCACGTACGGCTTCGTCGAAACTTACACGGCCTTCTCAGCCGACCCGCGCTCGACGGCTTACGCCGGCACGAACTTCGCCGTCTCCGCGCCCGCGGGCGACAACCTCAACCTGATCTTCGCCGGCCAACTCGCGTCGAACGGACTCGGCCGGCTGGAGACGACCGCGCGCTTCGCGGCCGCCCGCGGCCACCGCCTGAGCGCGACCGTCGGCGGCGCGACGCTGCCCATCTCGCCGGGCGCGCTGGATTTCAACCGCCGCCGTTTGAATCAAGTCTCGGTGCGCGCCGTCGACGAGTGGATCGTGCGCGACGGCGTCGTCGTCGTGTTCGGCCTCGACTACTCGCGCCTGCTCGGCGGCGAGAACTTGTCGAGCGTCAGCCCGCGCCTCGGCTTCCAGTTCGACGCCGACGCGCGCACGCGCCTGCGCGCGGCCTACGCGCCGGCCTCGTCGGCGCGCTCACAGCATTCGGCCGTCTCGTTCGAGGGCGGCCCCGTCATCTTCGGCGACGCCGGCGAGCAGACGGTCGCCTACGTTGACGGTCGCGCCGTCCTGGAGCGCAGCCACCGGCTGGAGTTCGGCGTCGAGCGCGTCTTGGACAACGCCAGTTCGGTCGAGGCGACGGCCTTCTTCGACACGACGGACGGCCGCGGCGTCGGCCTACTTCAAGCGCCGCTCGACGCCTTCGACAACGACAACGGCCGGGGGCTGCTTGAACTCGCGAACCAGCAGGGCGCGGCGCGCGGCCTCCGCGTCGTGTACACGCGGCGGCTGGGGAGCCGGCTGAAGACCTCGGCCGGCTACTCGTTCGGGCGCGGGCAGGAACTCGCCCCCGGCGCGCTCTCGCGCAACCCCTCGGAGGTCTTCCGTTCCGGCTTCTTCCAGACGGCCGCCGCGCAGGTCGATTCCTCCTTCGACACGGGCACGCGCGTCCGCACCGTTCTGCGCTTCTCGCCGCGCGCGGCCGTGTTCGCCATCGACCCGTTCGCCGGCCGCGTCGCCGTCTTCGACCCTTCGCTGAGCATCCTCGTCACGCAAGACCTCCCGACCTTCGGCCTGCCCTTCGCGGCCGAGGCCGTCATCGACGCGCGCAACCTCCTCGACGCGCAGGCCAACGCCGACGACGGCGAGACCGTCACCGTCTTCAGCTCGACACGCCGGGCCGTCCGCGGCGGCATCTCGCTCAGATTTTAAGAGCCGTCAAACGCCAATCGCGAATCGTAAATAGAAACTGCTTTCTTCTATTTACGATTCACGATTGGCGTTTGACGGTCTATCGATCCGTCCGAATTCTCGGATGAAATACGAAAACTCGGATGAGAGTTTTCAGACCCGGCGCGGGGTCTGGCGGGGCGGAAATTGCGCGCGGGCGGAAGCGTCTGCGGTAGGGAGGCGCGATTCGGCGCGTGCCGCGCGCGGGCGGGCGGCGAGAGGCGGCGGGCGCTCTCGCGGGGCCGGCCGGGTGGAACGTCAGTTGCTCTTTTTCTAACGATTTAGCCGGCCGCGGGGCCGATTCTGTGGCGAGGTAAAGGGGCGGTGAAGGACGGCTTGCTGACGACGCGTGCGTGGGTGCTGCTGATGGCGGCGGCCCTGCTCGTCGTGGCCGGCGGGCTCAACTTCCACCAGCGCCTCACGCGCGAGCCGCCCGTCACGGACGGCGTCGTCTGGAAGCAGACCCCGGAGGGCATCATCGCCGCCTCGGTCGATCCGAACTCGGCCGCCGGGCTGCCCGGCCTCTTCGGCGTGCAGCAGGGCGACCGCCTCGTCGCCGCGAGCCTCGACGAGCGCCACTTCGAGCCGGTCGTCAACTCGTCGGAAGTCGCCATCTACTTGGAAGAGGCGAGGGAACTCGGCGGGCGGCTCGCCTACCTCATCGAGCGGCGCGACGCGGTCGAGGGCTGGCGGCCTTACGAGATCGTGCTCGACGATCTCAAGCCGATCCCCAACCGCACGACGCGCAACTACTACATCAACCTCGTCGGCCTCGTCTACCTCTTCGTCGGCTTCTTCGTCCTCTTCAAGCAGGGCGCGCGCGCGCCCTACGTGCTGCACTTCGCCACGCTCTGCCTGACCGCGTTCGTCTTCCACTTCTACAAGCCGGTCGGCTTCTACGAAGACCTCGATCAGTCGGTCGCCTTCCTCGACGACGCGGCCTACGTCCTCTTCGCGCCCGTCTTCCTGCACTTCTGCGCGCTCTACCCGGCGGGCCGCAAGCTCTCCGAGCGGCGCTGGACGGCACTGCTGCTCTACGTGCCGGCCGCCGCGCTCGTCGCGGCGAGCGCGCTCGTCTATTACCCGAACGAGATCGCGCGGCTGACGACGATCCGGCCGAACCTCTCGGACGACTTCGTGCGCGCGCTCTTCGCGGCCGAGCTGGCGCACCTGACGGCGGCGCTCGTCGCGGGCGCGGTCGTCCTGCTGGTGCGCTTCCTGCGGACGGGGACGGCCGTCGTCCGCCAGCAGTTGAAGTGGGTGGTGTGGGGATCGCTCGTCGCCGTCACGCCGTTCACCGTCTTCTACGCCGCGGGCTTCCTGTTCGGCGACCTCTCGACGCCCGCCACCCCGGCCGACGCGCAGACCGCGCGCTGGCTGATCGACGCCGCCGTCCTGCCCCTCGTCCTCATCCCGCTCACGTTCGGCAACTCGGTCGTGCGCTACCGGCTGATGGACGTGGACATCGTCGTCCGCCGCGCGGCCGTCTACGCGCTCACCACCGTCTTCATCGCGCTGATGATCGGGACGGTCGTCTACGTCGCGGGCCTCTACGCCTTCGGCGGCGAGGTGAGCGGCGGCGGCGCGATCACCCTGCGCGTCATCGTCGCCGTGCTGGCGATGTCGGTCATCGTGATGACGGCCGCGCCGATCAAGAACTTCCTGCAAGAGCGCATCGACCGCATCTTCTACGGCGAGTCTTACGATCTGCGGCGCGGCCTGCTGGATTTCGGCCGCACGCTCTCGGCCACGACCGGGCTGGAGCCGCTGCTCGACGCGCTCGTCTCGCGGCTGCGCGAGGTGCTCACGGTCGAGCGCGTCGCCATCTTCGTCGAGGACGCGCGCGCGCCGGGCGGCTACCGCGTCGCGCGCTCGTCGGGCCTGTCGAACGACGTGATCGTGCCGCCCGACTTCCGCGAGATGATCCGCGCGCGCTCGGCCGCGACGGGCATCGTGCGCGCCGACGACATCGACCTCGCGCCCGAAGCCTCCGCCTTCGTCCGCCGCGCGCTCCACTACTACGTGCCGTGCGTCGTGCGCGGGCGGATGGTGGCGGTCATCGGGCTGGGCCGCTCGACGGGCGGCGCGCTGCTCTCGTCGGAAGACCTCGAAATCCTGCGCACCATTTCGGGCTACGTCGCCGTGGCGATTGAAAACAGCCTGCTCTATCAGGAGCAGAGCGAGCGCGCCGCCGAACTCGAAGCCCTCAAAGACTTCAACGAGTCGATCGTCGAGTCGATCAACACGGGGCTGCTCGCGGTCGACGCCGAAGGGCGGGTCACGGGCTGCAACTCGTCGCTCAAGCAGGTGCTCGGCGTCGGGCGCGAGGAGGCGCTGGGCCTCGCCGTCGAGGAGTTGTTCGCCGAAGACTTCGCCGAGACCTTGCGGCAGGTGTTGGGCGGGCCCGGCTGGCGGCTCGAAGAGCAGCGCAGCATCTACAAGCTGCACACGGCGACGCGCGGCGGGAAGCCTTTGATCCTCAACATCGCGCTCGCGCCGCTCCGGCGGGCCGAGTCGGGCGAGGCGACGGGCGCGCTCGTCGTGCTCGAAGACGTGACCTCGCGCGTCAGGCTCGAAGAGCAGTTGCAGCAGCGCGAGAAGCTGTCGTCGATCGGCCTCTTGGCCGCGGGCGTGGCGCACGAGATCAACACGCCGCTCACGGGCGTATCGTCTTACACGCAGATGCTGCTGGGGATGTTCGCCACGCACGATCCCAAACACAAGCTGCTGGAAAAAATCCACCGGCAGACCGAGCGCGCGACCGGCATCGTCAACAACCTGCTCAACTTCTCGCGCGTCGGCGCGGTCGCCGAGTTCGGCGAGGTGGACGTGAACCACGTCCTCGAAGACACGCTGCAACTCTTAGAGCCGCAGATGCGCCACGCGCAGATCGAGGTCGTCCGCGACTTCGACGCTGAGCTTCCGCGCGCGCACGGCAACGCCGGCAAGCTCCAGCAGGTCTTCACGAACCTCCTCTTGAACGCCCGCGACGCGCTGCCCGACGGCGGCCGCATCACCCTGCGCACGCGCCCCGAGGGGCAGGACGCCGTCTCGATCCACGTCGCCGACGACGGCATCGGCATCGCGCCCGAAAACGTCGCGCGCATCTACGACCCGTTCTTCACCACGAAGGGCGTCGGGCGCGGCACGGGCCTCGGCCTCGCGGTCTCCTACGGCATCGTGCAGGAGCACTCCGGCCACATCTCCGTCGAGAGCGCGCCCGGCCGCGGCACGACCTTCCGCGTCACCGTCCCGACCGCGCAGTCGCGCGCGCGCTTGCAGGCCGCGGGAGATTAAAAACTTTTAGGGGGCGGGGGAAGGGATCGAGATTACAGGGGGGCGTCGAACGCGCGCGGCGCGGCCGTCCGCTTTCTCCCTTCGCCCTTGACCCCTTCCCCTTCCCCCATTCTCTCTTTGGTGCTAATCTCTCGCACGCTCGGCCCCGACAACTGAACCGATCAGGTCTCGCTCCCATGCCGCACACCCCAAGTCTGCCGCGCGTCCGCGACGCGGGCGTTCGCGCGTCCGCGTCGCGAAGGCGGCGCGCGGCCGCCGTCTCGCTCTGCCTCGCGCTGGCCGTCTGCGCGGCCGGCGCGGCGGTCGAAGGGACGGGCTGGGTGCAGGGCGGCGAGGTGATCCTGCTGCGGTCGTTCGCGCCGAATGCTTCGGCGCGGATCGAGGTGGGGCCGGGCACGCGCGCGCGGCTCGTCGCCGCAAACCTCCCGCACCCCGGCGCGC
>DATCVD010000550.1:0-31609 GCA_036567125.1 Pyrinomonadaceae bacterium
CGGCCGACGTGGTCCCCGGCGGCTCCGCGACGACGAGCAGCGCGCCCCTGCGGTACGCGTACTCCTTCCGCGGCGCGGTGGCCGCGTCGCCAGCGGCGTACTCGGCCGAGAGTTCCCCGCCGATGCCGTAGACCTGCCACACCTCGCCCGACCCGCTCACGCGGCGCACCCTGCGGCCGTCGGCGTCGTAGGCGTAGCGGTTGTTGAATGGGCCGGTCAGCGCGCTCGTGCCAACCCCTGTGATCATCCGGTTCTCGGCGTCGTAGGTGCGTTCGCCCGCCCCGGTGTAGGTGTCCTTGACGAGGTTGCCGGCCCCGTCGTAGCGCATCTGGCGCTCGGCCTCCGAGCGGGCCGCGTCTCCCGGCGCCAGCAGCCGGTTTCTCGTCGCCGCCTCGCTCATGTCGAACTGCGACTCGTTGACGCCGCCCGTCGTGTCACCCGCGTTGATCTGGCGGTTGCCCCAGCGGTCGTAGGTGTAGGCCTGAGTGTAGCTGGCCGTCGTGGCCCCGCCGCTCGCTATCTTCACTTCAGCCGCCCGGCTGAGCCTGTTGAGGGTGTCGTACTGATAGTCGGTGGCGTAGATGACCCACGGCCCCTCCTGCCCGCCCACCCCGTAGGGGCTCGCCGGGTCGGTCGGTACCCAGTGCTCGGCGCGCGTGACGTTGCCGTTGTTGTGCGCGCCGGCTTGGCCGTGTGCCCCCCCGCCGTAGAAGAACGTGAGCGCGCCCCGATCCCAGTCCCAGCCGCTGACGGCCGACGGGACGGTCGAGAGCCGCACGTCGAAGAGCTGGCCGCGCGCGTTGTACTGCAGCTTGTGGTAGAGGCTGGTCTGCGTGCCGAACCGCTCTTCGCGCACGCGGCCCGCCTCGTCGTAGGAGATCTGATCCGCATAGGTGCGCGCCGCACCGTCGCCCAAGTTCCCGGCGAGGCTGGCGAGACGGCCGGCCGCGTCGTAGCCGTAGGAGACCGTGCGCCCCGACGGGTAGGTCTGCGAGACGACCCCGCCGGCGCGGTTGTACCGGAGTGCCGTCCCGTAAGCGCCGCTCCAAGCCCCGCCCGCCTTGAAGTGCTGCCGCCTCGCGAGCGGCCGCCCCAGCGCGTCGTAAGCGTCGACGGCCACGTGCTCGACCGTCTGGCCGGCCGTCTCACTGCCGCCCGCGTAGTCGTACCAGAAGCGCCCCTTGCCGTAGCTCCCCGCGGCCGGGTTGTCGTAGAAGCGCGAGACGTCCGGGTTGATCGCCGCGGTGTCGGAGTAGTCCACCCTGACGTTGCGGTTCAGCTCGTCGTAGTCGTAGGTGATGGTGACGCCGCGGGCGTCGGTCTTCGTCTTCGGGTTGCCGTTCGCGTCGTAGGCGTAGGAGGTCGTCCCGCTCTCCGGGTTAGCAGCCGAGACGAGCCGCGAGAGGCTGCTGTAGGAGAACGTGCGCGTCTGCGTGCCCTGCTGAACCTGCGTCAGGTTGCCGAGCGCGTCGTAGGCGTAGGAGGTCGGCTGGGCGGGCGCGGCCGGCGTCCCGAGATTTCCGCCCTGATCCGGCTCGTCCACCCGCGCGAGCAGCCCCAAGGCGCTCGTCATGCTGCGCCGCACCTTGCCGGCCTGATCGGTGACGGTCGTGAACTCGGCGTCGTAGGCGGTCGTGATGGTGCCGGTCGCGTTAATGTTATCGCCCCACGGGGCCGGCAGTGGCGCCCCCGCCACGGTGCGCACTTCGACCGTGCGCCCGGCCTGATCGAGTTTGGTGACCATCCAGCCCATCGTCGCCGCGCCGGCCGCGTCGCCCGACGTGGCCGCGCGGTACGGGTTCGACAACAGTCGGTAGCTGTTCTGGCCGCTGTAGAGGTAGCGCGTCTGCACCTTGATCCCCGCGGCCTCGGCCGTCTCGCTCTGGTTCGCCGCGTCCTCCAGCTCGCGGGCGAGCCTGATCCGCCCGAGTTGGTCGTAGTGCTCGACGCTGACGAGCTTCGTTGCAACCGCGCAGCCGGGGTCGCCCGCCCGACATAGCTCCCGCCGCCGGACTACCCGCCGCGCCGCGTCAGAGTACTCCGTCTCGGCGCGCGCCTCGGCGGTCGTGCCCTCGGCCGCCACGGCGAGCGTCGGGCGGCCGAACACGTCGTACTCGGTTCGGCTGACCACGCCGTTCGGATCGACCGAGCGGGTCGCCAGCCCGGTGTGGAAGTCGTACTCGGTCGCGACCGTCTGCTCGACGGGCGTGCCGAAGGCGGTCTTCACTTCCGTCGGGTAAAGGTGGGCCTGCTCGCCCGCCGTCTCGTAGGCGTAGCGGGTTTCGTTGCCGCGCGCGTCCTTCGTGGAGACGAGGAGGTTGTGGTGGGCAGGGTCGTAGGCGTTGGCGACGGAAATGGAGTTGCCGGCGGCAAGGCGGCTGCCGTTAGCGTCCGGCGCGTTTAGCTGGCCCTTCGTCGAGTCCCAGCTCCTCCGCTCGATCAGGTTCCTCCGCGCCGCCGGGTCGTCGTAGAAGAACTCGGTGCGGGCCAGCGTCCGCCCGGCGTCACCCATTTCGCTCCACTTGATCGCGTTCAGTATGCGCGGCGTGCCGCGGACCCGATAGTAGGCGGCCGGGTCGTTGGCCGGCGTGACAGACGCCTCCGGCGTCTGGTTGTAGTAGCCGCTGACGGCGACGCGTTTCAGTTGCGCCGTGGCGGGGATGGCACCCGTCGGCGACCCTTGCGCATTCCGAGCCACGTCGCCGTAGTTCACCCAATCGTAATCAGCCCGCCGCGTCAGGTTCCCGTTCTTGTCGTAGGTGTAGTCGGTGATGGCAGTCCTGACGAACGCCCCGCCCGCACCCCTGACGGAGCGGAATTCCGTCTTCACGTAAGGGTTACAGGTGCGCGACGGATCGCCGCCGTTATGGCACACGTTGGCGGCGTTATCCGCCCAGACCCGCTCGACCGCCGTGCCGTCGGGCCCTTCGGAGTAGGTGAGGTTATGCCTGCTATCCAGCGCCTCCTTCGACACCCCGCCGTCCGGCCCCGTGACGTGACCGCCCCCGATGCGGTGATCCATAATCTGGTAGGAGTAGGCCCAACGCTCCGTCACCGGGCTGCTCCCGCCGTCGTATTCCGCCAAGTACTCGATTTCCTTCTGCGCGGGCCCGTTGATCAGCACGTCTTCCCACGGCGGCACCTGCTCCGCGCCGTCCAGTCGGTAGGAGTAGCGGGCTTTGGCGCCCGACGGGACGGTCACCGAAGAGACCTCCCCCCAGCCGTGCGAGTAGTAGTTCGGGTCCGCGGACGGTGACGCGCCAACGTCCTGCGCGTTGTAACCGAAGGTGTAGGAGAGCGCCCCGACCTCGGGCGGCAGGATCACCTTGTCCACCACCCTGATCGACATGTTTAATTCGGGCGGGGTTCCCCCGGTCGCGGCGTTCGACATCCCGCCGTCGTACTTCCTGCGCACTCGGATCTCTTTCCACCTCACCGTCCAGCGCAGGGGGCTTCCGTTGAAGCCGGTCGCCGTGACGTGGTCTTCGTTGGGCGTGACGCCCGCGTGAAGGCTGACGGAGCGGCCGAACTGATCGGAGACGGTCATGCCGCTTGCCGTGCCCCTTATCTCGACGAAGTTGTCGTTGCTGTCGTAGATTTGCTGGACTCTGGCGCCGCCGGCCGTGAGGACGTTGCCCTTCACGCGCATGCCGTTCGGGAAGGAGAGAGTCCAGGCGTTATTCGTCCAGTCGCGGTCGCCGTCGTGAGCCACCTCCAGCCGCAGGAAGGTGCCGTCGGTGGTGTAGTAGGTCATGCCCGTCGTGGAGAAGAAGGTGTGGTCTCTGAACTCGCAGTCCTGGAGAGTGCCGGCGTTAGTCGATCCGACTTGGTAGGTCAGTTGTCTGCCGTCGAGATCAACGTTGGAGTAGTCGTCGGACGAGACGTGCGCCCCGATGGGGTAGAACACGTGCGCCCCGCCGTCGGGGAAGGTGACTTTGATCTTATACCTGTTGAAGTAGCGTTCGTCGGCCTGTTTGGGGTCATCTGACCCGCACGGCTGGGGGCCGAGGGCGGGACGCACTTCCTGCTGGAGCACGTAACCTATACCGTAGCGCCACCCCCCGTCGCCGCTCCGCTTCAGGGCGGTGAAATCGGCGCTCGAATTATGAAGGGGGATGAACAGGCCGGTGTGTGCGTCCCACAGTTTACTGTTATAGCGCAGTGAGATGCCGGCGCTCAGCCCGCCCCGCCCGGGCGGCAGTGAGGCCAGAGGGACTTGCAGCATCAGGTTGGCGTTGGTGGTGTTGATGGTCTCGAAGTCCGAGATGTGGTAAGAGCCGCCGGGGGCGAAGCCGCGCTGCGGGGACTTGACCTCTTGGGGCAGGGCCGCCGCCGGCAACAGGCAAAGGATAAATAGCACGCTGCAACGACGGGCCCAGCGCATAACCATCTCCGCCGGCCGAACCGCTTTGACACACGACACCTGCACACCTCCGGGGTATAACTCGTCGTTGTTTCTCGCCGCGCGAAAGCTCCGACGGCGCTTGGCTGTTGAAGTTTGAGGTCTAGATGCTCGCGCCCGTGAGCCGCGCGACCTCCGGCCCCGTCGCCGCCTCGCGCGACCCGTCCGGCAGGACGACCCAGCGCACGAGCGCGCAGCCTTCACTCGTCGCCGCGGTGATCCCTTTACGTACGTATCCCACTCTCACCCGAGTCCCTACTGCATGCTCAGCAGGACGAGGATCTCGCCGACGCCCTTCTCCAAAGGTTCCAGCGCTTTGCCGACGATCGTGCCCGGCCGGTGGACGGTCGCCGCTCCCAGATTTACGGGCACGGACTTCATCGCCACGCCCGCCACGTCGCTCGTCACCAGCAGGTCGCCGATCTTGATCGGGCCCTTCGTCGCGTCGACTCGTACCCTGACCCTGCCTGTCGTTGCCACCTTCACCTTGCCCTCGCCGCCCTCGCCCAAGATGATGCCCGGCTGCTCGGAGATGACGCCTGCCACAGTCGTGTCGTACGAGGAGGCCGAGGCGAGGACGTGGTTCGAGCGCGCCGGGTCTAAGACGACGACCGTGCCGGCCGCGAGTTTCTGCGTGGTCGGGACCCACTCGGCCACGTCCTGATACTTGGCCGCGATGTTGCCGTTGATGTTGACGTCGCCCTCGACGTGGAGCTTATAGCCGGCGGCCGGCGTGTCGGTGCCGACGCCGACGCGGCCGTCGTTGCCGAGGAAGAGCGTCCGCGCCCAAGCGGGGCCGTTCGTGTAGAAGAGCATCCCCCCGATGCCCTCGTCGTACGCGATGGCTGTGCTGCGCGTCGCGCCGTAGAACTCAACCTGCGGGACGTTGCCCCCGGCCCCGACGAGCACGTCCGTGTTGCCGCCGCGCGCGGCCGCCCCGGTGCTGACGTCCAGCCTCGCCCCCGGCGAGGCCGTGCCGATGCCGACGCTGCCCGAACTGTAGTGGACGCTCGTGCCGCTCGTCGTCCACTGGCTCTGGCCCCCGACCTCCGACCACGAGGTCTTGCAGACGCCGTTGATGCACAGCCCCCCGACGGCGTTGAGGCTGCCGGCGAAGTAGCCGTTCCCCAAGTAGTCGGCCGAGAAGGTTCTCGTCGTGTCGTCGCGCTGGCCCAAGAAGTTGTAGATGCCCTCGCCCGTCGTCCCGGCGTTGAGGCCGTTGTTGCGGGCGCGGAAGACGGGCCGGGAGCCGTCGCTCCAGTTGTTCGCTGTGACGATGCCGGTGTAGTTGGCATCGGTTCGGCCGACGTACAGGTTCGCCCCGGAGGTGTACAGTTGGCCGATGACGACGTTGCCCGTGGAGACGTGCAGCGAGCCGAGGGGGGTCGTCGTCCCGATGCCGACTTTGCCGTCCTTGTCGATGCGGAGGCGTTCGAGCGGGGTGGCGGTCGTGATGTCAGGCCCCGGGTGGGTGAAGAACGAGAGGCTGGTGCCGCTGTGCCAACTGTCCCCCTGAAAGGAACCGCGCATGAAGGCCTTCGGCGTCACGAGGCTGTAGGCCCCGCCGCCGGGGCCGAAGCCGACGTCTCCGATGGCGGCGTTGGGCGTGAGGTTTGTAGACTGGACGTGGGCGTTGCCGTTGACCACGGTCAGCCTTGAGGCGGGACTCGCCGTCCCGATGCCGACGTGGCCGGCCGACGTGATGCGCATCCGCTCGACGACCGAGTAGGTGGCCGCGCCGTTGTTGGTGTAGAAGCCGAGGAAGCCGAGCATGCTCCCCTGCGTCGAGTCCTCCTTGAGGCCGCCGATTTGGCCGAAGCGGGTCGGGGTCGCGGCGCCGCTGCTGTTGCCGAAGAAGAGGAGGTGGCCGCCGATCTCGGCTCCGGCCGGGCGGGTGTCGAAGATCCTCAAGCCCTGCTCGGTCGCCCCGTCGAACGTGAGGTCGAGCTTCGCGGCGGGGCTGTCTGTTCCGATGCCGATCCTGCCGCCGGGGGTCGTGTGGGTGGTGTTCGCGCCCGATGTCGTCCACTGGGCGCGCGCCGTGTGGGACTGTCCGAGGGCGAAAAGAAGCGAGATGGCCCCCGCGACAATCAGGCGGACGGTCTTCCTCGTCAGGCCGGTTCCCTCTCTCTGGCTCATCCTCATCACTCCTCGCTCCTTTTATTAGTCTTCCATGCGCACGGCGCGTTAAGTTCGCGCGTAACGAACGCGGCAGGGATGAAAGCCGCCCGGTGAAACGCGGATCGGGGCAGCCTTCGGGACTCGTGCTGTGTTCGGAGAAGGTTTGTGTTCGAGGGTGACAGGGTGCCTGCGCACAACTCGTTTCATACAGCGGCGAATCCGCGCCGGACTATACCGGCTTTCGCCTTAGACATACGTATGAAAACCGGGGGGCGAAACTACCACGCCGGTTCACATGACGACTGCTATGATCCGGGTAGGCGTAACCGAATGGGGGCGGGGGGTGGGGGGCCGGGGTCGGCGCAATTCACCGGAGACGGCAAACCCTTCTCCACGTTGATCCGGCCTGTTTGTGGTGACAGTATGCGGGGAATTCACTCCGCGCCCAGTACTGGTTGTTAATCAGCATGATCACACCTTCAGACGAGGTACTGAACAGAACTTTTCAGCTCGCCTACTTCATCCTCGGTGACAGGACGGCTTCCCTGTACCTCGCCATGGCGGCCCTAGACAAGCTGAAAATCGCCGCGGCGACTCAGGAGCGGCGGCGGCAATACGTGCCGACCGGCCGCGCCGCCTACCCCGCGGTCAGGACGAAGGTCAGCCTCAGTCGCCTGCACCTTCTTCAACGCCTGATCTACAAGGAGTCGGAGCCATTCGAAAGGCTGCTCGAAGCGCAGGGGAAGGCCCTTCGGCAGCAGGACATGATCGTCCGCTTCGTCAAGCACCTCGTCATGGTGACGACGAGACGCAACTCCTTTTACGTCGCCCTCGGGCTGTGTCGCCTGCTCCACAACTACACCACGGTCGAAACCGCGGAGGTCTACGACCTCGTGCTCCAAAACCCCGACAGGGGGCGGGACGACGACTACTATCGCGATCGCAAGAAGCACCTGCTGCGCGAGTTCAAGGAGCGCTTCGGCGGCTCGCTGAAGATCCGACGCGGTCACCGGGGGGAGGAACGATTTCAGGCGGAGGAGGACTCCGGGAAATACCGTGGGCTGGTCAGGGAGTGCCTGCTGCGCTTCATGCCTTGGGAATCGTCCTGCGTGCTGCCCGCCAACTTTAATCCCGCCGAGGACGGGGCTTCCGCGCTCCAGTTCAGTGGCGGCGATCCTGACCAAGAGCATGAGATCGAGCTGAACCGCATCCACTCGCTGCTCCACCCTGACTGCTTAGATAGGCTGGTCATGGCGCTCGGACTCGATCCCCCGTCGCGGCGGCTAGAGGTTCCGCACTTTTCCGGCTTGAACGACGATCGGGGCTTGACGGACGATCGGTTCACCCCCCCGGCGCTGAACCGGAAGGAGATGGACGTGCTGAGGCGTTGCCTCGAAGGGAACGCGGCGCGGCGGGAGGCGGCATCGAAGAAACTCTTAGCCGTTTTAATAGACGGTGACGAGCGTGCCCGCTTTGAAGTCGCCCGGACGGGCGGCACCCGGATCAAGGCGGCGGAAGGTTCCGAGTGGCTCGAAGTGCGCAGCGTCGAGGCGGAGGAAGATGTCATCTTGGCGCTGCACCCGATGCCGTACTACGAAGGCGATTTTGTTCGGGCGCGGCAGTCGGTCGTGCGCGGCGCGGGGCACACGCTGTCATTCGCAGTAGAGCCGGCGGGCGACTCTCCCGCCACGGCCCCCGGTGTCACCGTCAGCGTCAGCTATCAGGAGACGGGCGCGGCCGGGCCTATCGCTTCGCTGGCGCGCCGGTTCTGCGCCCTGCTTCCGGAGGGAGTCGGGCTCAAGCCGCTCGGCGGCGTTAGCCGACTACACCTCGCCTTCGGCTCCGTCCTCATAATGATTTGCGTGGCGGGCTTACTCCTTTATTACTTCTCAAGAAGCACCCCGCCGGGCGCGCCTCCGACCGCCGAGGAGAATCTGATCGCGCGTCACGACGGGCGCGACGACATGACTCCCCCGTCGCCCTCGCCGCCGCAGGCACAGTCAGAAACCCCCGCCCCGCGAAGCACGCCGCACGCGGGGAACGTCGCGCGGCGAAGTAGGCGCGGGCGGGTGACGGCTCCAACTCCGGGGACGCCGCGGCCGCAACCGACGCCACCCCACCCGGCGGGCGAGAGCGAGACGACCAGAGGGCGCGACCGCCGGCCGCCTTCAAAAGACTTGCTCGCCGTCAGACGGGTCTATGTTGACCCGCTGGGCGGGGGGGCGTTGAGCGAACCCGTTCGGGAGGCGCTAATCAGAGGGCTGCTCTCGACGGGCCGCTTTGTCGTCGTAGAGAGCCGTGGTGAAGCGGAAGCCGTCTTCGAAGGATCCGTCACACGAGCAGCCGAAGGCGGGGAGAACAGATCAGTAACGCTGCGGCTGGTAAACGTGAGGGGGGACGTTATCTGGATTCCGCCGGCCCGCGGGCGCGGGACGACATATTCGGGCCACCAGTCAGACATCACCGGCAGGATAGTTAGGGATTTGCTCGCGGAGATTCGAAGGCTGGAGGGGCGGCGCTAGTCCGCGGGCGCGACGCCGACCTTATCGGTATTCGCCGTGGAGGACGAACGCGCCCCAGTAATACGGCGCGCGCCAGCGGGCGGACTCCCACATCGCCACCTGCGCCCGCCGGAGCGCGGCGGCGGGGCTGAGGCGCTCCTTCCCGAGCACCCCCTCGTAGAAGCGGGTCATCAGTTCCGCGGTGGATCTGTCGTTGACGTCCCAGAGGCTCACGAGCACGCGCGCGCCCCCCGCGTACATGAAGCCTCGCGTGAGGCTGATGAGCCCTTCCCCTTTGACCTCCTTGCCGAGGCCCGTCCTGCAGCCGCTTAACACCACGACCTCCGCCGGCAGATTAAGGTTATAAACTTCGTGCGCGAGGAGAAACCCGTCCTGCTCTTTCCCTTCCCTGTCGACTAGGGATAAGACGACGCCGGACAGCTCCGGGTGGCGCGTGTTCAGAACGGCGTGCGTCGCGAAATGAATATACCGGTACTGGCTCAGCCGCGGGTCGGTCGCGGCCGCACGGCTGGCGGCGAAATCTAACGCCTTGACGGATTGACCCGCGGGGGCGAGCGCGGTTATCGCCTCGGCCTCACGCTTGGTGAAAGGCAGCCGCGGCAGCGGGAGAGGCGATTCATCGTCAACCGCGGCCAAGTCTCTCAGGGACCTGATTAGCGAGTCCTCTGCCGTGTCGCCATCGACCCCGCGCTCGACGCCGCGGGCGGGCCGCCCGGAAGTAACAGCGGTCGTCTTACGCGCCCTGACGCGCTCGTCGTTCACGTCGAATACCGGGTCGGCAAGCACCGCGACCGTCTTGGGGGCAGGCTTGCGCCCGGACAGCTCTTTTCTCAGCACGGCCAACGTCGAAGCAGAAGGCAGGCTAACGACTTCGTGCTCGGCGACGAGCGGGACGTAGTCGGACGGCGGTGTCTCGCGGCCCGCAGGGCCGGGCAGCGGCAGCGCGGCGAACGGCAGGTATTGGAGTGCCCCGTCGCCGACGACGAGCAGACGCTTGTTCTTCATCTGGCCCGCCACGGGGCCCAAAAGCACCCGGCTCAATGCGCCGGCCGCGCGCGGGTATTCGGCGTCGGCCTTCGCCACCCTCGCCCGGCGCTTGTCTGCCGTCTCGAAGCTTACGACTTGGTTGCGCGCCGTGAACAAGCCGTAGACCAGCCGCGCCTGTGACTCGATCTCGGCGCGCTTCGGCAGTTCGAAGCCAGTCACCGACGTGGTTGTCACCGCCCACAGGTAGCTGCGCTCCTCGCCGAGGGAGTACTCCAGCAACAGCGTGTCATCGTCCAGCACCTGCCGCTGAATCTCCTTCGCGGAGAGCGGCCGCGGCTGCGTCAGGCCCGCGTAGCGAGGGCTCTTGGCGCGGATCTGCGCCTCCACCTCCTGTTGATCCGCCAGCAGCGCCTCCACCTCTTTCCTCGCCGCCGCCGCTTGTTCTTCCGTGTGCTTGCCGGCGAGCAGTCGCGTCAGCCGTTCCGCCTTGACGTTGAGCTGCTGCCGCAGGGCGCGCTCACGTTCGAGCAGCGCGGCGTCCACCCCCTGCCGGATGTCGGCGTGCGACTCGGTCAGGAGGTCGATCAAGCTGCGCGCTCGGGCGCGCTCGCTGGCCTTCAGCGCGGCGGCATCGTGCCCCGCCGACGGCTGCTCCTTGTGCATCCGCATCAAAAGGTCTACGTAGAATTTGTATAAGTCCTGCCTCGACGCCGAGAACGAGGTACGCAGTTGCTGGTTGATGAACTGGGAGCGAGTCTCCTCTAGGATGTCGAGCGCCGCCTCGATCCGGGCCCGCGCCTCGGCGAGGCGTCCCCGCTCCCGCTCGGCGCGGGCAATATTCAGCAATGTCCTTGCTTCGTTACCACGATCACCCACGGCCCGGTGTAACGACAGAGCCTGCTCCAAGTAACTTAACGCCTCCCCCGGCTTACCTAGCGACGTATAAGTCGCGCCCGTGCGGGAGAGCGTGATGGCCTCTTCCCGCCGGACTGCCAAGGCTCGTTGCAGCGGCAGTGCTTGGTTGAGGAAGTCGAGCGCCTTCTGCAAATCGCCTAGTGACTCGTAAACCACGCCGATGCCATACAGCGCGGTGGCTTCGCGCCGGCGGTCTCCCAAGGCACGAGCGAGGGCGAGCGCCTGATTCAAGTACTCCAGAGCCTTCAGCGGCTCACTCAACCAACCCTGAACTTTGCCGATGTTGAGGAGCGAGACGATTTCGCCGCTACGATCTCCCGTCGCACGCCGTAGCGGGAGCGCCTGATTGTAATACTCCAGCGCCTTCCGGCTCTCACCCAATTGCTCATATACCGCGCCGATGTTATTGAGTCCGAGGGCCTCGCCCCGGCGGTCTCCTAGGGCGCGAGCGAGAGCGAGCGCCTGATTGAAGTACTCCAGAGCCTTCTGCCACTCGCCCAAGCGGTAGTAAGCGGCGCCTATGTTGTTGATCGTGTTGACCGCCCTTCCGCGGTCTCCTAATGAGTGCTGTATCGCCAGCGCTTGCTTGTAATGGTTAAGCGCTTCCTGCAACTTGCCAAGGTAAGCGTACGCCAGTCCAGTTTCGTTAAGCGTTACGGCTTCCAGCTCCCGGTTTCCCACGGCCCGCATGACCGGCAGTGCGCGGTTGTGATACTCCAACGCCTTCTGGCTTTCACCTAATTGCGAATAGACCGTGCCGATGCTGTTGAGCGTGTTGGCTTCCGCTTCGCGATCCCCTGCAGCCTGCCATAGCGGCAGCGCCTGACCGTAGTACTCCAACGCCTTCTGGCTATAGCTCAGTCGCCAGTAGACGTCACCCAGCTGGTTGAGCGTGACAGCCTCCTGCTCACGGTTCCCCGCCGCGCGCCAAAGGGACAGCGCCTCTTCGTACTTCTCTAACGACTTGCGAAACGATTCCGCTGTCCCCTGTATGCGGAGGGACTCCCCCCCGGCAGACGCCTTCCTCGCCGCACTCTCGGCGGCTATGCGATCCCTATCTCGCGCCGTCGCCCCCCGCAACTCCTCGACCTTCACCTCATACCTTCCGGGCGCTGCCTTCTCGCCCAGCGCCCTCACCTCCAGCCGGTAGTCCCCCCCAGCCTCCGCCACCACCGAAATGGGTTTATGCGCCTCGTTCGGACTACCCACTTCGGTGACCTGTTTACCGTCCGGCGCGAACAGCCTGACTACCACATCCACGCCCTGCTGCTCAACGACCGCCCTCAGGTACTGCCCTGCCGCGAGCCGCACCCGGTAGGAGTGGGCCTCCCCGCCCTTGAGTCCACGCCCGACCACCTGCCCTTCCTTGAGCTCGACCGACTCCACTTGCCGTGGCTCTATCGGCGGGCTGATGGACTGAGGCTTAGTCGGCCGAGCGGGGGACGCCGCCGCCACGAGTAGCGCGACGATTAAATACCTGATACCGAATCTCATCCTGTCCTTCTTGTTCTTGACGGGTGAAACGGACGGACGCTTCCGGATTACGGTCCAAAGTTGAAGGGCGGGGGCCTCGCCGTGCCTGCCGTCGGTATCTTACGATCTCCGACGCCGGAATTTAGCTCGCCTCAAAGGTTATGTTGCGACAATTACGATAAGGCAGACGGGGACTTCGCTCCCGCACCTTCTAACGTCCGATCGGCCGGGTGTGACGGGCGGAAACACTGCGCCGCCCGCCACCTCCTGCGTATAGCCCTGCGGTCTTGCTCGATGACGTTGTCGAGGTACTTCACCCTTCGCAGCTAGCAATCCGGGGGTATGACTTTCTCATCCACAGAGGCGGCGAACGCTTCCGTCAACAGCTTCATTCGAAAAAAACTCGCATTATCATAAGTCATTCCTCACGCTGAACGAGTGAAAAATTCCAGGAGTGTTTGCACAAGGCAAAACTTCTTCTGATCTGTATATCGGCGTGCGACTAGATATTAATTGGAACCGGGCGCTCACCCGCGAGAATGTTTGGTGGCCCGTTGACGACTGAAAAGGAGGATTTGACGAATCCCTAAGGGGCTGTGTGCGCGGGGTGTGGCGCTTGTGATTATGAATGGAAGGCGTCAAAAACAATCTCGCATACTATGTATTTCTACCCCGCCCTGTTACGAGCAAAAGAGAACCCCCTTACCTTCAAGTCAACAGCTTGTGTCTTCCCTAAGCGCGGGGCTTCTCTAATGAATTGTTTATAACCCACCGACCTGAACCTTATCTCACCTTCTTGACATTCGATGATCCAGTGCCACTCAATCTCTTTATCTACAGACTGAACGTTATGCGATGCGCGCGCGTCCTCTCTACTAATGCTATCAATCTCCAGCTTGCCGTTATACGAGTCGGTATCAAACTCAACGTCATATACATTCTCAAAGACCAAGGTTGCCTGTGCGACCCAAAACTTAAAGTGCGTCTCGCCGGGCTTGGGTTGGATCCTTTCAAAGATATAGTCAATATCAAAGACAAGCTCAAAGTCTTCGGGTAAGAAGGCCATAGCACCGTCGTGCCGGAAGGAGCGCACGGGGCGGCCCAAGCCGTCGAAGAACTGATAGCTTTCTGTGTTCTGCGAGTTGTTGATGGCGTTGCGGCCGTACCAGCAGACCGTCCACCCGCCGTCGGGCGGGTCGATGCGCGTCAGCCTGTCGAGCGGGTCGTGGTGCTGGAAGGAACGTCCGGAAGCATCCGCAAGAATGGTAGAAGCGCCAACCGTGCGAGACTTCTTTTCGTCGAGGGCAAGGTCAGGTGTCGGCCAGTCGCAAGTGCGGCGAGCGACAACTTTGACCTACGGAGGCTGCGAGCCGTAAGTAGGCGCTTCAGGATTTCCGTTCGCAGCTAACCATTCAAGCAGCCTTCGCTCCCCCTCGCACCTAGCGGGCGGATGCGGCACCCGCCCCAATTTTGGCTTTCCGTCGTTTACGCACCGCTGCTGCTCCGATGCCCGCCAAGCCCATGCTCATGAGGATCAGCGTGGCGGGTTCGGGCGTGGCAACGGCCGCGGGGGCGACGTTCGTGAAGACGAACAGGTGATCGTCATAATCCATGTCACCCCCGCCGAACAAATCTTCAAACCCGACCAGCAGTCCGCTGTCAGGGATCGTTCCGTTCGCGGCGAACAGCGTGTAGCCAGCGTGAACCAGATTGTCGGGGTTGCCCGCCGCCGGGCCGGTGAAGAACTGATGGCCGCTGCTTAACACGTCGAGCCTAAAGGTCAAAATCGTGCCGGGGGCAAACGTCCCAAGGCTGATCACCGAGCCGGCCGCGGTCGAGTGGTTCGGGAAGAAAGGCCCTTGCACGCCTCCCGACGAGACCCAGTAGAGCACGCTGTCGAAAGTCGCGCTCGACCCGGCGAAGTAAATCCTGACTTCCCCTCCCGTCGCGACCAACTGCCGCCCGCTCGTATCGATCAGCCCGACCGGATCGGCCGCCGCGGGCACGGCGGCACAGGCGATTACCGCCACAACGGGCAAGAGGCGTTTCAACACAGTAGAGAATCTGAACATTTTTAACCGCCATCCCACGCGGACTGCACGCCCGCCAAATGCCGCGTTCGGCTGGTCTGCAATTGTGATAAACGAAAGGTCGAACCTCTAGAAAGTGCGGGGCGAGCGCGAGCGCGCGGTTCAACCCGGACGCCCTTCCTACTTCTTCAGGTGAGTGGTCGGGCTTTCACCCCGCGGCGAGCCGAGCATCGCCTTCGCGCACCCGCAACGACACCGGCGAGTCCGGTTCCCAGCAGTATCACCGTCGCGGGTTCGGGGACGGGGGCAGCGGCCGACAGTACCGTCACTTGGAAAAACTGTGTCGTCAACTCGTCGAAGTCCGCGCCGGTCAGTCCGCCGAGGATGATGATCGAGCCGGTGTAAGTCCCCGGCGCGACTCCGCCGCCGAGCGTGACGGTGAACAGCGGAACCGCGCTCGTCGTCTGGCCGCCCGATAGTTGCGGCGGCACGTTCACGAAGAACGCGAAATCGTCGAGCGTGAACGATCCGGGCGGCGCATTCAGTTGGAGGTTCAGCCCGTTGAGGAAGAGCACGGACGCGCCGGTGTTGCTCAGCGAGCCGCCGAAGGTGAGCAGGCTACCCGGCGCACCCGCCTGAGCGTCCGGCGTCAGCGTCAACGTGACCGGGTCGGCCTGCGCCGCCCCGGGCAACAACAACAACAACATCGCCGCGGCGATCAGAAGATATCTAACCTTCATGAGCTATCCTTTCCCAGAAGTGCTTCCAGCCCGCAAGAAGCTGACGCCAAGATGGTCTAAATCAGCCTGCTTATAATCCCTGTGTTCGCTCTTCTACGTTTTTGCGCGCTCGCTTAGAATTCGTGTGAGAGCTTTCGATGCGCTGGCACGCTTCGGGTCACTTTTAATGTCGCGTGCTACCTTCCGAGCTTTTTCTACATCCCCTATCAATGCTAACTCCAGAGCAATCTCGCCCAGAACGCTGGAACAATCAATACTGTCCTGGAGGTCGTGGCTCTGCTCACCATCGCGAGCCACGGCTATTGCTTCGTTCCACATGCTACGAGCCTGATCTTGTTTACTTACAACTGCAAGCCACTTAGCGATGTGACAAAGAATTTCTGCTTTTTGCCATGACTCCTGGATGGGGCCAGCAACTACTGCCGCATCAACTAACAGAGCAACCCCTGCCTCTTCTAGCCCCCTGCTAATTTGGCGGCGGCCTATTTCATACAAAGCAATCGCCCGCTCCTGACCCCCAATTATCGAGCGCGCTATCGCTTCAGCTTTGCGCCACTCGCCTTCATCAGCTAACACTTTAGCTAGTTCCAGTAATGCCCATGACCTGTCTTCAACAGTTTCCGTTTGAGCAACTTTCTTAACGGCAGCGTCCAGACGAGAACTATGCACACCGTTTTCAACTCGTAGCTTATTCAATAATTCTTCAATTTCATCCATTTTGACGTTCGCGCTCCGCCCTGATGCTCCAACGCACGCGCATTTAACTAGCGGACAACTTCATTTGCATAATCCCTCAGCAAGCCTCTCAGCTCGTCAGCATCATACCCTCGGAATCTTAGTGACCAGTGACCGGGGCCGTGCTGCGGTGTGTATTGCGCCACACCATTCAAATGAGCGGGCACGATTACTTTCGCGGGTGTACCGGGACGCTTCGGCTTCAAAAATTTCAGCCTGAAGGGTATGTTAAATTTCCGCTCCGGAGAGCGTGTTTCGAACGCTGATAGACCATCCGGATCAATACGGAACGAACTTGGGTTCGTTCCGTTCGAGTGCCTATACACAGTAATTTCTTCAAACTTATCTCTGAAAGAAGGCGCTTCACACGGGTTGTTGGGATTATCGTCGCCTCCGAATGATGTAATCAAACGAGCAGCGCAAGCCATGACCGCAATTCGGGTGCCGACGCTAACGAGGGCATGAAAATTTATAGCGCTGATGGTGTTTGACAGCGAGGTTGTTCCGACAATATCTCCCGACAGACTAATAGCGCTTCGCCCACTCGGATCAGAGAGATTAACCGGATCGTTATGCGCGTAAACGTACTTGTGCAGTGAGAGAGGCTTGAAGTTATTCCCCTCATATGAATCCTGTGTCCAGAGCCGGCCCGTAGACGAGTTCATGTAGCGGGCACGTAGGTAGTAGAGCGCGAGCGAGGAGTCGCGCCGCTCGCCGGAATAGAGGTAGTCGTTGGGAGTCGTCCCAGTCGCAGAGATTAGATTCCCGAACGCATCATAATCATAAGTGTCGGTGACAGCGCCCGCTGTGTTGGTCAGGAAGCGGACGCTGCGGTGGCCGTCATAGCCGTAGAAACTCGCAGCCCGGACGCCGCCGAGAAGTTGATTCTGGCTAATCAGGTCGTTGCCATAGGTGTACACGCGTTGCACAGAACCGTTGACGATCTCTTCGAAGACCTGCGCGTGGCCCGTCAAATTGTTGTCGTCAACTAAATACTTGGTCGTGACGCCGCCGACGGTTCTGGCGACGCGGTTGCCGTCGCCGTCGTAGAGCAGCGTGACGCTGCCGTTGTTGACGGAGGTGAGACGGTTCTCGGAGTCGTAGGCGTAGGTGTTGCCGTTAGAGGCAGTGGTGTTGCCGTTGGGGTCGTAGGTGTCGGTGGCGAGACGGTCGTTGGGGTCGAAGGCCGAGGTTGTCGTGGCGATAGCGGCGACGCCGGACGTGCGCGCGAGGCGATTGCCAACCGCGTCGTAGGTGTAATTGAGGGAGCCGTTGCCGGCGGGGAGAGGGTTGCCGGAGATTGTCTCCGCCGTCAGGCGGTAGAGCGCGTCGTAGTTGTAGTCGACGACGCGACCCGTGGCCTCGGTAACGGAGAGGCGATTGCCCGCCGCGCCGAGAACGTAGGCGTAACCGGCGAGCGGGGCCGCGTTCTTGTCCGCATCGAGTTTGGTGAGACGGTTGAGCGTGTTGTACGTGTAAGAGGTGCGTACCCCGTTGGGGTAGGTGGTGCCGCGCAGGTTGCCGTTGGCGTCGTAGGCGTAGGTGGTCGTGGCGGGCGCGAGGCGGTGATCGTCCACGGCCGAGAGGCGGTTCAGGGCGTCGTAGGTGTAATTTACGGAGACGCCGTTGGCGTTCGGAGAGTTGACGGAAAGCACGTTGCCCGCCGCGTCGTAGGTGTAGTTGAGCGTGCCTTGCGGAGTCTCTTTTTTGATCAGGCGGTCGCGCGCGTCGTAGGCGTAGGTGGTCAGGCCGCTCGCGTCCGTCATCGCGGCGCGCAGGCCGTTGGGCGTGTAGACGAATGCGACCGGCGTCTCGTTCAGGCTTGCGTCGGGGGTTTTACGCTCCACACGGTTCATCGCGTCATAGAGGAACGTCGTCGTCCGGCCGCGAAAATCAGTGCGCCCCGTCAGATTGGCCGCCGCGTCATAAGCGTAGGTCTCGGACATGCCGAGAGGCAGCGTCCGCTTGATGCGCCGCCCCATGCGGTCGTACTGGTAGCTGGTCGTATGGTTGTTGGCGTCGGTCTGCGTGAGCTGATTGCCCGGTTCGTCATAAGTGTAGCGCGTGATTCGGCCGAGCGCGTCCGTGACCTTGACGAGGGAGCCGCGCGGGTCGTAGGCGAATTGCGTAACTTTACCCGCCTGATCAATCTTACTGACAATGTGGGCGAGAGCGTCGTAGGCCGCCGTCTCGGTAGTGCCGTCGGGGTGAAGGATGACCGTGCGGCGGTTACCCGCGTCGTACTGGTAACTCACCTTCCGGCCTAACGCATCGACGGTTGACGTTCGATTGCCTTTGGCGTCGTAAGTGAACGCCGTCGGGTGGCCGAGGGCGTCCGTGATCTTGGTGCGGCGGCCGCTGCAACCGCAGTTCGGGTCGTACTCGTACGTCGTGGTGTTTCCTCTCTCGTCAGTGGTCGAAATCTGTCGTCCGATCGAATCATAGCCGGTGGAGATGGAAGTGCCGTCCGGGTGCGTCGTCTTGGTGAGACGGCCCAACTCGTCGTACGCGTAGGCGGTCAGCCGCCCGAGGCGGTCGAGGCTTTTGACGCGTCGCCCTTCGGCGTCATACTCGGCTTCTTCACGCGTGCCGTCGGGATAGGTGGTGCGCGCGAGGCGCCCCATCGCGTCGTATTCGTACTCGGTGCGCCGGCCGAGTTGGTCTATCGCGGCGATCTGTTTTCCGTTGCCGTCGTAAAGAGTTTGGGTGGTCGAGCCGTCCGCATACGTAACCCTGACGGGACGATCGAGCCGGTCATACTGAAAACTCGTGGTGATCACCTCGACGGCGTCGTTGACGGTGCGCGAAGCAGATTCGGTGAGGCGATTTCCGGCGGCGTCGTAAGTGTAAATCGTTGTGTGCCCAAGCGGGTCGGTCTGTTTGACGAGGTTGCCCGCCGCGTCATACTCGAAGGTCGTTGTGTGGCCGAGCGCGTCGGTACTGGAAAGCTGTAGACCGCGCGCGTCGTATGCGGCGGTGGTCACGTGGTTGAGCGCGTCTTTGACGGAGAGCTCGTTGCCGTTGGCGTCGTAAGTGTAGGTCTTTACGCCGCCCGCGGGGTCGGTAATGGTGAGCGGTTGCTTGCGCGAATTGTAGGCGTAGCTCGTCGTGTTGCCCAGCGCGTCGGTTTCGCTGAGACGGTTATCCTGCGCGTCGTAGGTGTAGGTGACGGTCTTGCCCAGCGCGTTCGTTTCGGAGAGCAGATTGTCGCGACTGTCGTAGGAGCGCGTGGCGACATGGCCTTGCGCATCCTGAACGCGGAGGACATTCCCGCGCTCGTCGTAGTTGTAGATGGTGGCACGGCCCAAGCGGTCAAATGTTGTCTCCTGCCGCGCGTTGAGATCGTGTGTGAACTTTACCTCTTTGCCGAAAGCGTCAACCTGCCGGACTAAGCGTCCTTCGGCGTCGTACTCGTTGCGGAGCGGCTGGAGGCCGCGCGGGTCTTTGATGGTGAGCAGGCCGTGGGTCGAGTTGTAGGTGAAAGCGGTGACGTTGTTCTCGCGGTCTTTGAAGCTCGCGAGATCGCCGCCGGCGTCGTAGGTGTACGCCATCGCGTTGCCGGCCGGGTCGGTGATCTGCGTGATGCGCCCCAGGGCGTCGCGCGTGAAGGCGACGCCCTTGCCGCTTGAGTGGATGACGCCGCCGGGCGTAACGGTGAGCGCGTTGCCGTTGGCGTCGGTCATGCGCAGAAGGCCGACGTGCTGGTCGACGATCAGCACGGTGCCGTCTTCGAGCGTCAGTTGGTACTGATCGTAATCGGCCGCCGCGACGGTGTTCCCGTCCAGCAGATCGA
This sequence comes from Pyrinomonadaceae bacterium, assembly GCA_036567125.1. GTDB lineage: Bacteria > Acidobacteriota > Blastocatellia > Pyrinomonadales > Pyrinomonadaceae > JAIVGV01. Next base: position 19,719 of record DATCVD010000550.1, read on the forward strand.
ACGCGCCGGGGAACGGGCCGGGCACGATGAGCGGCTCCGCGCCGACGACGGCGAGGCTCGCGTTCGTGCCGGGGAGGGGGCGGAAGCCAATCGCGACTTCCTGCAACGGAGCGCCGAGCTGACACCCGTTGCCCGGAGCGGGGACGGCCTCGAATTTATAAACCCTGCTGTCGGCCACCGTGACTGTCACGACGTGCGGCTGGGCCGGGGTGATGCAGTAGGTCGGGATGAACCCGCTCCTCACCTCGCCCAGCCACTTCGCCCCCACCGCGCGGCTTTCCTGCACGCGGACGTTGCGTATGCCGAGCGTCCAGCCGACGCCGAAATCGCCCACGCGCTTGTCGCGGCTGTCGTAAGTGCGCACGACTTCGATGGGCAGCCCCGCGACGGGGACGCTCAGGTCGCTGAACGAGACGGTGAAGTTGCCGACCTTCTGCTCCTCGCTGACGACGACGCTGACGGAGGCCGAGGCCATCTGCCCGCCGGCGTTCGCGGCGCTCAGACGAATTAAGTAACGGCCGTTGAGCAGCAGCGTCGGATCGAAGACGCCGAGCCGCGCGTTCGAGACCGCGCCGACGCCCGCCGCGAACGTCGTCCACTGCGTGGGCACGCCCTCGTCCGCCGTCAAGCTGTGTTCGAGCTTCCACGCGCCGCCGCTCACCGAGCCGATCACGTCGGCGCGCGTCGTCAGTTGGCTCTCGTCAGCGGGGCTGATGATGGAGACCGCGGGCGGCGGCGCGGCGGGGTTGACCGCGACGCTCACCTCGTCGGCCGCGCTCAGGTGAGAGTCGTCGGCGGTCAGGCGCAGCACGTAAGTGCCCGCCTCGGCGAAGGCGGCCGTGGCGGCCGATGCGCCCGCGCTCTCGAAGGCGACAGAGCCGGGGCCGCTCACCTTCGTCCACGAGAGGGTGGTGCTGCCCGCGGGCAGGCCGTCGTCGCCGACCGTGTAGTTCAGGGTCGCCGTGCCCGGCAGCGTGATCGTCTGATCCGGCCCGGCGTCGACGTTCGGTGCTTGGTTGACCGTGACGGCGAGATCGTCGCTGCCCGTCAGTTGCGAATCGCTGGCGGAGAGTCGCAGCACGTAACGGCCGCCCGCGCTGAAGGTGGCGGTCGTCGCGGGCTGGCCCGCGCTCTCGAAGGCGACAGAGCCGGGGCCGCTCACCTTCGTCCACGAGACGGAGAGCGTCGAGCCTGCGGGCCGGCCGTCGTCCGCGGCCGCGCCGCTTAAGGCCGCCGACGACCCGAACGCGACGATCTGATCCGCGCCGGCGTTGACGGTCGGGGCTTGGTTGTCCGCGGTGACGTTGACGACGACGGTGTCGGTGCTCGCGAGCTGCGCGTCGCCGGCCTGAAGTTGGAGGACGTATGCCCCGGCCTCGCCGAAGGTGACGTGGGGCGCGGTGATGTTGGGGTTACTAAAAGTGACGCTCCCCGGCCCGCTGACCTTGCCCCACTGAAACGTCAGAGAGCTTCCCTGCGGCAGGCCGTCATCGCTGGCCGCGCCGCTCATGACGGCGTGGTTCGGCAACGCCACCGTCTGCTCCGGCCCGGCGTCGACGATCGGCGGCTGGTTGATGACCGCGGGCGAGTTGATGTTGACGACCACGTCGTCGCTGCGGCTGAGTTGTGAGTCGTCGGCCGTCAGGCGCAGCACGTACGTGCCCGGCTCGGAGAATACGGCCGCGGTGCGGGCGTCGCTCGCGTCGCCGAAGGAGACGGAGCCGGGCCCGCTCACCTTGCCCCAAGAGGACGTGAGCGCCCCCCCCGCCGGCAACCCGTCGTCGGTCGCGCTGCCGCTCAGTTGCACCCGAGCGTGCGTCTGGTAGCTGCCGAAGAACCCGCTCTGGAGGACGGCCGCGTGCGGGTCGGACAGACGCAGCCTGTTGACGGATTGTCCGTTGCCGTAAAAGAGATTTCCCACGCCCGCGAAGACGGGGTGCTGCGCGGTTACGGGGAACACCCCCGTGATCAGGTTGTACTCCGCCCGGGCGCTCAGATCGAAGGCGTTCAGGAAAGTGCGCCACCGCGCCGCCTCCGCGAAAGCCCCTCCGGCGCCCGTCCCCAACGCCAGATAAACGTTCCCCCCGGCCTTCACGTAATTGATCAGTACCGCGTTGTCGGCGGGGTCGCCGGCCAGAAAAATCCCGTCGTACTGGAGCAAGTTGGGCGGCGAGAGATCAACACTCGTACTGACCACCAGCGTGTGGCCCGCCGCGGCCAACGTGGACGCGAAATGCTCGTCCGTGACGGCGAAGCTCGACGAGTAGGCGAGGAACTTGCCCGGCCTCCCCCCCGCGAAGAAGCTCGCCAAGTTGCGGGCGAACTGCGCGGCGTCGGGCGCGGCGGCGAAACCCTCGTCGCTGATCGTCCACTCGTCGTGGTTGACGACGATATTCCCTTTAGGGCTCGCCGTGCCCAACAGGTCGACGGCTACGTCCGGCCCGGCGTTGACCGTCGGAGGTTGATTGCCTTCGGCGGCGACAATCGTCACCTCGTCGCTGCTCGCGCTCGCGGCGTCGCTGCCCGTAAGGCGTAAGACGTAAGTGCCCGGCGCGCCGAAGGTCGCGGTCGTGCTGGCGGAATTAATGTCGCCGAAGGAGACGCCGCCGGGGCCGCTGACTTTCTCCCAAGAGATCGCCAAAGGAGTTCCCGCGGGCAGCGAGTCGTCGCAAACAAAGCCGTGCAGTGTCGCCGGCTCAGGGAACGCGAGGGTCTGGTCTTTGCCCGCGTTGACGGACGGCGCCGAATTGGGTTGTTCGGGCAGCGTGAAGCCTTGGGTGCCGACGCTCAGGTCGTAGAGCACGGGGCTTTCGCCGCTCGCGGCGCGGCGAAAGCTCACGCTGATTTTAAGGTAACGCCCGTTAGCGACGCCGGGATCATCCCCGCTCTCGACGCCCGCCGGCGGGCCGAAGGTCGTGCCGTCCTCGCCGCTGGCCACCGCCACGGAGAGGGCGCCGTCGCCGCAGACGGAGGCCGTCCAACCGACCCGCCCCCACTCCGCGCCCGCGATCCCGCTGTCGTAAACCGTCGACCAAGTGCCCTCGCCCGGCGCTCCCGCCAGAGTGCTGCCGGTCATGTCGCTGTAATTGTAGAGCAGGCCGCCGAGGTCGACGGTCATCAAATCGCGCTCGCCGACGCGCGTCACGCCGTCCGCGCCGATCGGCCCGGCTTGCGGGTTGATGCGGGCGACTTTCTGCTCGTGATAGTTGGTCGCCCAAATCTTGCCCGCGGCGTCCACCGACACTCCCGTCGGGCCTCCGCCGACGATCACTTTGCCGACGAAAGTCCCATCGTTCTTCAGGTGTCCGACCGAGCCGTCGTTCAGCGAGTGCGCGATCCACACGTCGTCGTTTTTATCGACCACGCAGCCCTGCGCGAAGAACGCGCCGTGCGCGAATGTGCCGAGGTGTGTGCCATCGGGCGCGAACTTGTGAATCCCGTTGTTCCGTAACTGTGTGTTCCAGACGTTGCCTTTGCTGTCGATGCAGAGGCCGTAACTGTCGTGGGAGTAGCCCTGCCAGTTCCCCCCGATGGAGCCGGTGAGCGGCTTCGACGTGTCCCAACGCAGCAAATTGTTGGCCGACCAGATGACGCCGGACTTATCAATCAACCCGCCGTAACCGCCGTGCGCCTGCGAGACGGGGGCCGCTTCGGTGCGCTTGATGAGGCCGGTTTTGCCGTCGATTAGATCGAAGTGGCGAGCTTTCTGGCCCGTGAAGCCGCTCACCCACACGTCGTTGTCCTTGTTGACCGAGACGTGGCGCGTGCCGGACGAGTTGACCCGCACGTAGTTGACGACGCACTCGTCGGCCGCCGTCTCGACGCCGCCGTCCGTGTCCCGCCCGCCGGCGTTGGGCCACGCGCGCACGTCGCCGAGCCCGCCCGACGTCTCGATAGCGCCGTTGCCGTTGCGATCGACGCACTGGCCGTTCTCCAGCAGGCCGACGCGGACGACGCTGTTGCCGGCGCGGTTAGCCGTCCAGACGCTCCCGTTGTGATCAACCGTCGTGCGCGAAGGATCGGTCGGCTGGCCTTCGGGCGCGGTGCGGTACTCGCCGAGCACGGCCCCCGTCTCCGTGTTGATTTTGACGACGGTGCCTTTCGAGGAGACGGCCACCCAGATGAAATTGAAGGCGCGGGTCGCGTCGTCGAGCTGTAGCTGATCCGCGACGCTGTGCACGACGTTGATCAAACTGCCTTCGCTAAAATCGGCGCTCGTGGTGTAGACCCGACTGCTCTGCGTCTGCGGCGGCGCCTTCAACCGAAAGCTCCCGGTGAAAGTCCCGCCGCCGGCGGTGCCGCCCGCATAGCTGCCGGCCACCGAGAGCAGGAAGTCTGTCCCCGGCCCCCCGGCCGATCCGTCGAAACGCAGCGCGGCGTTCGCGGATGCGCCCGCGCCCATCACCCCGATCGGGTGGGGTGCGGGCGCGCCGTTGAAGATGAGGCCCGTCGCGAGATTGCGTAAGGTCGCTTTAGTAAGCTGGACGTCGGCGGCGAAGGTCTGCCTGTTCGTGACGTTGATCGTCCCGACGATTTCGTCGGTCGCGCGGTCGCGCGTGAGCGGCGCGGGGTTCAGGAGAATTTGCCCGATGGCGAAGGGCAGCGCGTTGGACGAGACTCCCCCGAGGGATGGGTTGGCCACCCTAATTTTAACGGTGGCGATGCCGACGACGGCGATGTCATGCCCCTGAATGTCGGTCGTTAACTGTGTCGGGGACACGAACTTAGTAGAGCGCGCTACGTCGTTCCAGTAAATAACCGAGCCGTTAACGAAGTTCGTGCCTTTCACGGTTAAGGTGAAAGCCGGGCCTCCTGAGACGGCACTGTCGGGGCTTAAACTGCTGACGACCGGGGTGGTGGTGATCGGTTTTCTCTTGCTGTTCTTTCCGGGCGCAATGCGGCCCGGATTTTCTTGAGCCGCACTCCCGGCCCGAGCGGAGGCGGGTACAGAAAAGTTTGACGACAGAACCGCGGGGACGAGCAGGAGTGTGACGAACTGACGACCGACAAAGTAAATGTGGCGATGGCGGGGCGGGGTCGCGGCGCGGGGGCGTGAGGAAATGATGTGAGGGGTCATAGGGTAAAACAACTTTCGCGAGGTGATCGGATGCGTCTTTAGATGTCATGCCCCACGGCGGGGCGGATGAGAAGGGCCAGCGCACGGAATAAAGACTCATCCGGATAAGGAATGATTCAATTATCTCCGAGCTACAGCCCGAGAGAAGACAGGGCTGCCTAAGCGCGCCGAAATTCGGGGAGGTTAGAAAGCCGCGACTAAAGTCAGGGGCTTACCTTCGAGGAAACGTACGGATCGTTTCCTCATGCTTTAGTCGGGGTTGTTTGTGAGAAGAAACGCTTAGTAATTTTTGCAGAGGCACATCTTGAGACGTTTGGGAAGAGAGCCCAAATCTTGGGTAAGACTTGACCTCATCGATCTGCGAGGGCTGCATCATAGATGGTTATAAATATTTGTCAAGGATTATACACGTATAAGTCAGACAAAGGGTTCCGGTGCATATCGCGTGAAGGCTGAGGGTGGCCGCGCCGGTTCTGTTGCAAAGATTGAGTCGAGGCAAGAGAGGACGTGAGGCACTCTAATCTTATGCGGCACTTCCGAACAGGCTTTGGACCAACTCCGCCCGACCTGCCGCGTCTCTACCGTCCAATCTTTTTTACCTGCCCCTTCCACATCATGTGTAGTGACTCAAACCCCCTCCAGTGTCCGCTCAGCGGTGTGGAAGGAGCGGAAGCACCGTGCCGCTCGCCACCTCCTCCTAATGGCCCGATGATCTTGCTCAATAATACATCTTCGGGTGAGGGCGCATTCGCTTGTTGATCCCGGGCGCGTATCTCTGGGCCCATCCCCAGACAGGCGTGTGATCCACTGATAAGGCCCCGCCTGTCGCGCATCATCCCCTCAAGGTCGCGGTAAGAGAGCTGATACCTACAATACCAGCGGACGCAGAGGAGGATTATTGCCGGCTCGAAGTGCCGCCACTTGAGCGGGGACTTATGCCGCTTCCTAGTTAAGATTCCTAGAGAGTGATGACCTGACTGGAGGGTGGATTATAGCTGAGAAGTGATTGTTGCAACGCAGCCCTAGAGAGACGCCTGACGCCCAACGCGTCAGACCTTGGACGGTGCTGTCAGACTTTCCCGCCCGGCGTCCCTGACGATCAGGTAGCATTCGCAGGCGACGGCTTCGAGGCCCGCGCGGTCGAGGACGCGGATGCGGCCGCGGCTGTAGCTGATGAGTTTACCCCGTTGGAGCGCGCCGGCCGCTTTGCTGACGCCCTCGCGGCGCACGCCCAGCATTTCGGACATGAACTCCTGCGTCAGGCGGAACTCGTCCGAGCGCAGGCGGTCGTGGGTCATCAGCAGCCAGCGGGCGAGGCGCTCGTCCGCAAGGTGGAAGCGGTTGCAGGCGGCCGTCTGTGAGACCTGAGTCAGCAGCGAGTGCGTGTAGAGTTGCAGCAGCCGGCGCAGCGGGCCGGCGCGCTCCACCTCTTTCCGCAGCGTGCCCGCCCTCATCCGCATGGCGGTGCCCGCGCCCTGCACGATGGCGCGGTGGCGCGACGTCACCGCACCAAGGAACGCGGCGATGTTTGCCACCCCTTCGTTCCCGACGATGCCGACCTCAAGGGTGGAGTGACCCGCCACCACCGAGAGCAGTGAGACGATTGAGTCGTTGGGGAAATAGACGTGCCGGATCGGATCGCCGGGCTCGTAAAGGACTTCGGCGAAAGGCATCCTGACCGGCTTCAACCCGGGCAGCAGGCGTCGGTACTCTTTTACAGGCAGGGCCGCGAGCAGCCGGTTCTCAGCCGGCGGGTTTAGCTTGGCGTGCGAAGGCATCGTGTTTAACTAACACGAGGCGGGGAAGGCCGTCTGTGCTAGAGCACACATACAGGGGAGGTGAGGAGGGGCCGGAAGACCCGCTTAGCCGAGCAGGCGGTCGTACTCTTCTTTGACCACCCCGTAGCACTCGCAGACCGCGGCCTCAAGGCCGGGCCGGTCGAGTATCAGGATGCGGCCGCGCACGTAGCTGACCAGCCCCTGCTCCTGCAAACGGCCGGCGGCGGCCGTCACGCCCTCGCGGCGCACGCCCAGCATGTTGGCGATCAGCTCCTGCGTCATGACCAGCTCGTCCGTGTCCAGACGGTCGTGGCTCAAGAGCAGCCAGCGGCAGAGCTGCTGCTCGATGGCGTGGAGCCGGTTGCAGACGGCCGTCTGCGACATCTGCGTGAGGAGCGCCTGCGTGTAGCGCAGCAGCCGGCGCTGGAACTCGCCGCCCCGCGCGAACTCCTCCTGCATCACCTTCGCCCGCATCCTGACGGCCCCGCCCGCGCTCTGCACGACGGCGCGGTTCGGCATGGTGCCCCCGCCCATGAAGAGCGCGACGCCGACCAGCCCCTCCTTGCCCGCGATCCCCATCTCGGCCGAAGAGCCGTTCTCCATCATGTAGAGCAGGGAGACGATGGCGGTCGTGGGGAAGTAGATGTGATCCATCCGCGCGCCTGATTCATAGACGACCTCGCCGAGCGCAAAGGCGACGGGGCTGAGGTGCGGCAGGATGCGCTCGTAGTCCTCTCGGGGGAGACTGGCGAGAAGCTTGTTGCCAGTCGGATCATGTGCTTCCGTGGTTTGCATAAGTAATCTTGCCATCCCGACGACGCCGAAAAAGCCGGCGGATGGAGCGTCGTATCGTAGTCCCGCACCTCCCCTGATGGGCGGCATTGACAAGGGAAATTTTTGAGTTCCCCTCCCGGGCGGCCTCCGCCGTGCGACAGGATGGGAGCATATCATATGTGCGGTAACACACAGACGGATTGATCCGTTTAAGTTATTCTTCGCCTTTCCTGCCAACGTTTTAACAGGTGTTGACGGTAAGGCCGATTTGACGAGCAAGAGTCAGACGGCCAAGTCGCCCGATACCGGCTGTGGCTGTCGGCAGGATTTCCAAGGGGATTGCGAAGGGTGAGGGTCGGCGCAACCGCAACCCCGCCCTTCGCGTTTTACGCTTCAAGTTATGAGCACCGGCAACAACATCGAAAAACCTTTCACAGTTCAATTCATCGACGGCGGGGCGGGCGTGCGACTGGAGTTGACGAACACCGCGGACACGGCTCTCAAGGGCGTCGAGATATTATCCGTCTTCCTGAAAGACGAGGAGACTCCGGGCGGCGGCCCATCGCGCGCGCACATCAGGTTCGAGGCGTTGAAGTGTATCCGCCCGGGAGAGAAGGCCGTCGTCTCTCACAGGACTTGGATTGACGGGAAGCCGTCAGCGCCGGAAGCCGACCTGTTGGCCCGCCTCGAAGTAAGGGCCGGTCAAGTCAAGCCCTACGTCCTTGATATTTCGTGGGAGGACGAGGCGGGCAACACGCGCTACCAGCGCGTCCCCATAGGACATTGACCGGCCGGCCATGACGCGGTCACCGGAGTTAGAAGTGAGACAGCTCCGCGCGCGGCTCGCCCCCGACGGCGCGACGGCCGAGAACATCGTCGAGCTGTGCCGGCAGTACCGCGCGCCGCGCGCCGAATACGAGGACGACCGTGCCGGAAGCCGTCGAGGCCGCCGGCCTGCTCCGGTGCGAAGAACACGTAACCCAAGCTGCGCCGGCGCGACCGGGCCGGACAGCGTGCCGCGATCTTTCGCCCGCCGAACCGCTTAGAGACTCCGAAGCAAATCCGCGTTCACGTTTGGTGATTGCCGTGAGCAATCGTCCTTCCACGACAGACACTGATCACTTATGTGTGACATCGCACATTTGTGGTAAGCTCGCCCCGAACAATCCCCCATTAGACAGCCGGGTCGGGCCTCCCCGGCCCCATCCTCTCTACGTCGGCCGCCTGTTCGTGCTTACGCGACGGCGCAGGGGCGCGTCGAACTTTCAATCCTCTCAGAGGAAGACCGATGAAAATACTGCTCTACAACCCGGACAACGGCGTGACGCGCAACTTCATGCCGCACCTCTGGATGTTCCTCCTGAAGGCCGTCACGCCCCCCCCCCACGAGGTGCTGCTCGTCGACGGGAACGCACGGCCCATGGACGAGGAGGAGCTCGTCAGGTTCGTCCTGCGTGAGCGCGTGGGGCTCGTCGGCATCGGCGCGATGACGAGGATGATCGCGCGCGCCTACAGGATGGCCGACGCCGTCAGGGCCGCGGGCGTCCCCGTCGTGATGGGCGGCCCGCACGTCACCGAATGCCCCGACGAGGCGCTGGGGTACGGGGGCGGCCAGCGCCACGCCGACGCCGTCGCGCTGGGCGAGGCGGACGAGACTTGGCCCCGCATTGTCGAGGACGCGGCGGGCGGGCGTTTGCAGGAGATTTACGCGCCCGTCGACGAGAAGGGCGCGGAGCGCAAGCCCAGCCTGCAACCCTACCCGGCGATCCCGTGGGAGACCTACGACCTCGAACAGTTCAACATGGTTCCCGGATTCGTCCGGCCGCTCATGAAGCGGCTCGGCTCCGGCTGGGGCGCGGTTCGCGTGATCCCGATGGAGTCGGGGCGCGGCTGCCCCTACGGCTGCGAGTTCTGCACCGTCACCGGCTTCTTCGGCGACTCGATCCGCTTCCGCTCGAACGAGTCGGTCGTCGAAGAGCTGCTAAGGCTCAAGCGCCACGCCCGCGCGAGCAAAGAGCAGGTGATAGTCTTTTTCATCGACGACAACTTCGCCATCAACATCAAGCGCACCAAGTCGCTCCTGAGAGACATCATCGCGGCCGGCGCGCAGTTGCCGTGGATGGCGCAGATCAGCGCGAACCTGCTGCGCGACGAGGAGTTGGTCGATCTGATCGCCGCCGCCCACGGCAAGTGGGTCTTCATCGGCATGGAGTCTATCGACACGGCCAACTTGGCGGACGTGAACAAGAACTTCAACAAGCCCGCCGAGTACGCGGCCGTGCTCGAACGCCTCGCCAAGCGGGACATCTACGCCGTCACCTCTTTCATCATCGGCTTGGACAACGACACGCCGGGCGTGGCCGCGCGCACCCTGCGGCAGATAGAGAGCTGGCCGCCGGGCCTGCCCGTCTTCGGCCAGCTCACGCCCTTCCCGTCCACCCCGCTCTACAAGCGGCTGGAAGCTTCGGGCCGCCTCACGCGCCCCCAACACTGGCTCGACTTCGCCCCCTACCGGATGGCGCACGCGCCCCTGAAGATGACGGAGGAGGAGGCGCACAGGGAACTCGCACAGGCGTGGACTGATTCGTACAGCCCGGAGAGGACGGCGCGGGCGCTCGCCTCGATCAGCGACCGCCCCATCAACCACCGGCTGATCCACTTCGTCATGCGCCTCTTCTTCCGCGGCATCTACTTCCCGCAGATGAGTCGCGCCGCGTGGCTGAAGTTGGTCGCGCAGAACCGGCGGACGATTTACACGCTCGCGCGGGAGGCGGCCACCGCGAAGTGGCGCAAGGGGCGAAGAGAGAATGCGGACGTTTCGGCCGAGGCCCGCGCCTCGTGAGTCGGCTTAGCCGGCCGAGGCCGTTGACCGGGTCGGCCTTGCTGACAGTGTGGCGGCGGGCGCAAGCCCTGAGCGGGGAGGACGCACGATGAAGGTGCTGCTCGTTTACCCTGAGTTTCCGGACACCTACTGGAGCTTCCGGCACGCGCTCGTGTTCGAGGGCAAGCGTTCGGCCTTCCCGCCGCTCGGCCTGCTGACCGTCTCGGCGATGCTGCCGCACGGCTGGGAGCGGCGGCTCGTGGACATGAACGTGCGGCGTCTCACGGAAGCCGACATCGAGTGGGCCGACCTCGTCTTCGCCAGCGCGATGATCGTGCAGAAGGAGTCGCTCGAAGAGGTCGTCCGGCTGTGCAAGGCGCGCGGAAAGCCCGTGGCGGTCGGCGGCCCCTACGTCTCGACCAGCGCCGAGCAACTGCCCGACGCCGATCACATCTTCGTCGGCGAGGCCGAGACGACGCTGCCGGAGTTCCTCGGCGACCTCGAACGCGGCGCGGCGCGGCGCTTCTACAAGGCGGCCGAGCGGCCCCAACTCACAGCCACGCCCGTCCCCGACTTCCGGCTGGCCGAACTCGACCGCTACAGCGCGATGAGCGTGCAGTACTCGCGCGGCTGCCCCTTCAGCTGCGAGTTCTGCGACATCATCGAGATTTACGGGCGCGTGCCGCGCACGAAGACCAACGGGCAGATGCTGGCCGAACTCGACGCGCTGCGCGAGACGGGCTGGCGCGGCCTCGTCTTCATCGTCGACGACAACTTCATCGGCAACAAGCGCAACGTGCGGGGGCTGCTGCCGGAGTTGATCGCGTGGTCTGAAGCGCACGGGCGGCCCTTCTCCTTCATCACGGAGGCGAGCGTCAACTTGGCCGAAGACGACGCGCTGCTCGACTTGATGCGGCGCGCGAACTTCCGCCGCGTCTTCCTCGGCATCGAGACGCCGGTCGAGGAGAGCTTGAAGGAGGCGCAGAAGGGGCAGAACACGCGGCGCGATCTGCTCGACTCGGTGCGCAAGATTCAGTCCTACGGCATGGAGGTGATGGCCGGCTTCATCGTCGGCTTCGACAACGACCCCGAAGACATCTTCGAGCGGCAGATCGAGTTCATCCGCGAGAGCGCCATCCCGCTGGCGATGGTCGGCCTCCTCACCGCGCTGCCCGACACGCAGCTCTGGCGGCGGCTGAAGAAAGAGGGCCGGCTGCTCACGGAGAGCGGCGGGAACAACGTGGCGACCGAGACGACGCTGAACTTCGTCCCGCGGATGGACACGGCGCGGCTCGTCGAAGGCTACAAGAGGATCGTGCGCACCATCTACAGCCCCGCCGAGTACTACCAGCGCGCGCTCGACTGCCTCGCGCACCTGACGCAGGGGCCGGAGCCGCGCCGCGGCAGCCTCGTCCGGGACGCGGCCGCGTTCGCGCGCGTC
>DATCVD010000551.1:0-4380 GCA_036567125.1 Pyrinomonadaceae bacterium
CGCTAAAATCGAAGGCGAAGAAGCGCACCAGTCGCCGGAATTTACGCTCCGAAATATGAGCACGTCGGTAATACCGGTTTCGCTGTTGCACGTCAGTAGTTTAGCACTCGCAATTTAGTGCTTAACTACTCTAGCCCCTTAAGAATTAAGAATGAAAAGCGGTTGCCTCTCATTCTTAATTCTTAATTCTTAATTTTCCGACATGAGGCGTCTGCTCAAAGTCCTGCTCGCGCTGCTCGTCGTGTTCGCGGTCTCGCAGACGCCGTTCGCGTACCGGCGCTACCAACTCGGCCAGCTCGACGCGACGATCCGGCGTCTGAACGCGGCGCGCGCGCCGACCGACGACGCGGGCTTCGACGACTACCGCGGCGTGCTGCACGTCCACTCGTTCCTCGGCGGCCACAGCGCGGGCCGCTTCGAGGAGATCGTCGCGGGCGCGCGGGCGAACGCGCTGGCCTTCGTCGTGATGAGCGAGCACCCGTCGGCCCACTTCGACACGCGCGCCCTCACCCTGCGCGGCACGCACGACGGCATAGTCTTCCTCCCCGGCAGCGAGACGGCCGAAGACACGCGCGACCGCCTGCTCACCTTCGGCGGCCCGCAACGGCAACTCACCTTCGTCGCGCACCCGGAGACGTTCACGGGCTGGGAGTCGGCGCAAAACTTCGACGGCATGGAGGTCTATAACCTGCACGCCGACGCCGCCAACGCGCGCCCGCTCACCATGCTCCTCGACGGCCTGTGGTCGTACCGCGCCTACCCGCACCTGCTCTGGACGCGCTTCCACCAAGCCCCCGCGGAAAACCTGCGCCGCTGGGACGAGCTGACGGCGCGGGGCCGCCGCGTCGTCGCCGTCGCGGGCAACGACGCGCACGCGAACGTCGGGGTCAGCTTGCAGAAGCTCGACGGCGAACCCCTCTTCCAGATCAAGCTCGACCCTTACGAGCGCAGCTTCCGCGTCGTCCGCACGCACGCGCTCCTGCCGCGCGGCCAACGGCTCGACGAGCAGGCGGTGGCAGACGCGCTCGCCGCCGGGCACGCCTACGTCGCCTTCGACGTGCTCTGCGACGCGACGGGCTTCCGGCTGACGGCGTCGAACGGCGCGGAGCAGAAGTTGATGGGCGACGAGATCGCGCTCGCCGGCGGCGTGCGCCTGCGGGCCGCGACGCCCGTCACGAGTCGCTTCGTGCTGCTAAAAGATGGCGCGAGGGTGGGCGAGAAGGAAGGGACTCAAGTCGAGTGGGACGTGACGGGGCGCGGCGTCTACCGCGTCGAATGCTACCTGCCGCAACTGCCCGACCCGCTCAGCCGCAAGCCGTGGATCATCTCGAACCCGATTTACGTCAGGTGAGTGCGCCGAAAACGAAACTGCCCCGCCGGGCATTGCCAGCGGGGCGACGTTCGCGGGCCGGAAAGCTCCGGCCCAATTTTTTGGAAGGGCGCTTCGAAGACGCCGCCGACTGTGGAAGGCCGAGTGTTTGGCCCTGCTCACGCGAACATTCCCAAGTGTGGTAGGGAGGCGCGTGCACAGCTTCCAGATCAACTGTACCAAGTGATTGTGAGTTTATTGACAGAAGGCTTCCCTGTCAAGCTTCACTTTGACCGTCCCCGCCGCGTACAAGCGGCCGGCGACTCGCAAAACGACCGGATTTCAGGCCGACACCGCGCGCCACGCGCCGCCCGGGCGGCCGTTCAGCCACTCCGCGCGAAGTTTCTCAATCGCCAGCTCCTTGTGTTTGGCCTCGACCTCGATCCAAGGGGCGTCGCGGTAGGCCGCGGGCATCTCCGTGATCAGGTCGCTGTGGCGGCGGTCGTTGAAGGCGGTGCGGCCGTTCGAGATGTGCGTGAGTTGCCACGCGGGGTCGGGCCAAGTCGCGCGCGCCGCCGCGAGGAAGTGCGCGACGCTCGGGTCTTCGTAAGATTCCAAACGCTCGCGGCAGGCGTGGTGGTGCGCGTCGAAGACCATCGGCACATTGGCCGCGCGGCAGACTTCGAGAATCTCGGCCGCGCCGTAGGCGTACTCGTCATTCTCAAGCGCGAGCCGCGAGCGTATCGCTTCGGGCAGGCCGCCGATCACTTCGGCCAGCCGACGCCCGCGCCCCGACTTCCCGCCGTGAATCTCCATCGCCGCCCACGCGGAGCGCGGCTGCGCGAGCATGTCGAGCGTGCGCGCGTGCGTCGAGAGAATCTTGACGCTGTTCGAGACGACCTGCGGCGAGTCGGAGCTGAGGACGACGAACTGATCCGGGTGCATGATCATGCGCAGTCCCGTTCGGTTCGCCCGCTCGCCCGTGCGGCGCGCCTCGGCGGCGAACTCTTCGAGCACGTCCTCGCCGGCGGGGTCGTCCGCGAAGGGGAACAGGCCGGAGGTGATCCGGTAGAGGCGGAGCGCGTTCGCCTCGCAGAAGTCGATGGCGCGGTTCAGGCGTTCGAGGTTCGCGCCGTAAAGCTCGCGCAGGATTCGCTTCTGCCCGGCCGCGTCGAACGTGAGCAGGCGCTTGCGCGTCGTCGTTCGATAGCGCACCGCGTCCGAGTGGGTGATGCACACCAAGCCGAGTTGCGGGCCAGACGCGCCGCTCTGTTCGAGACCCAAGAGAACACCTCCGGCCTCGATCTTAGCCGGCCGCGCGTCGCGGATGTGTGTTGCGCGTCTGATCTTTTTGTCTGCGGTTCGCGCCCCGCACGCGGTTACTCTTTGCGGCCCGTACGCCCGCGCGGGAGTCTTCTTTCTCGGCAAAGAAAAAGTTTCGCGCGAAGGCGCGAAGGGCGCGGGGTGGTTGTGCCTCAGACTTCGGCGGCGGGTTGAAGCGCGGGGGTCTCGACGGCTTCGGCGGCCGACGGCTGTTCGTCGGCCAGCGCGGAGGCCGCGGTGAGCACGAGCGCGATCCAGAACAGGTCTGCCAGAGCTAGGTGCACGAGTTGCAGCCAGACCGGCGCGAGCAGATAGACGTTGAGAACCCCGACGCCGATCTGCGCGAGGAAGATCGCCGTGAGCCGCCCCCCGTGCCGCTTGACGCGCTCGCCCGGCCGTAAAAAGGTGCCGGCGTAGGACGCGACCATCACGACGTAGCAGCCCACGACCACGGCGAGCGCCGGGTGCAGCGCGCGCAGCCGCAGCAGGAAGTGCGCGCCCGCCGAGAAGTCTTGCCGCACGCCTTCGGAGAGCGTGCGCGCCGGGAAGAGCGTGTCGCCGAGCGCCGTCACCGCGCCGCTGACCGCAACGAGCAGCACGCCGAGCAGCCCCACGACGAACAGCGGCAGCACCGTCCCCTGCCCGCGCAGCCGCATTCCGGGCGCGCCCGAAGCCCACCACGCCGTCAGCACCGCCGCCGCGAGCAGCAGGAAGGTGTTGACGAGGTGAATCGACATCACGACCGCGCGCGCGGCCGAGTCGTCGCGCGCCACCCACCCGAACTTGACGAGCAGCGCGCCGATCAAAGCCTCGACGACGATGAAGAAGAGCGCCGCCGCCGCGCCGCGCCTGACGCGGTGTCCGCGCAGGAACAGTTTCCGCGCGCGCCACGCGAGCCACACGACGAGCAGCAGCGCGACGCCGCTCGTCGCGCGGTGCGTGAACTCGACGAACGTCTTGAAGGCCGGCACGGCCGGCACGACCTCGCCGTTGCAGAGCGGCCAGTGCGACCCGCACCCGTCGCCCGAAAACGACGCGCGCACGTAAGCGCCCCACACGATCACGAGCAGGTTGACGGCGACGACGGCCCACGCGAGCCTTGCGAAACGGTTGTGACTCATGCCGGGGACATTATTCACGGGCGGCGCGCGGTAGAGCAAACAGGGAAACGACGAATGATGAATGATGAGTGAGAATCCAGTAGTCAGAAGTCAGGAGCCAGAATAAAACCGGTTTCGCCAAATCATTCTGGCCTCTGACTCCTGACTCCTGCTTTTAATTCACCATTCATCATTTGTCCTGCCCGCCGCCGACGAGGTGTTGCAGGGCGGCGTCGAGGGTCGGGTATTTGAACTCGAAGCCGGTGGCCCTGAGCCGGGCCGGCTCGACGCGAGCGCTGGCGAGCAGCAGCTCGTCGGCCATCTCGCCGAAGGCGAGGCGGGCGGCGAAGGCGGGCACGGCGAAGAGCGTCGGCCGGCCGAGCGCGCGGCCGAGTGCTTTCGTGAACTCGCCGTTCGTGACCGGCTGCGGCGAGACGAGGTTGACGGGGCCGCTCACCGATTCGTTTTCGAGCGCGTGCCGGATTGCCGCGACCGCGTCGTCAATCGCGATCCAACTGTAGTACTGCCGCCCCGTGCCGAGCTTTCCGCCGACGCCGAGCTTGACGGGCGTCGTCATCTTGGCGAGCGCGCCGCCCTCGCGCGCGAGCACGATGCCGAAGCGCAGCACGGCCGTCCGCAGCCCGGCCG
>DATCVD010000552.1:0-2108 GCA_036567125.1 Pyrinomonadaceae bacterium
GCGCCGGCGCAGGGCGGCGCGCAGGGCCGCGTCGTCGATGAGCCGCGCGATCGCGCCGCCGATCTCGCCCACGTCGAAGGGGTTGACCAGCAGCCCCGCGTCGCCGACCACTTCGGGCAGGCTCGTCCGGTCGGCCGCAACGACGGGCGCGCCGCAGGCCATCGCTTCGAGCGGCGGCAGGCCGAAGCCCTCGAAGTAGGACGGGTAGACGAAGCAGAGCGCGCCCGAATACAGCGCGGGCAGATCGCCCTCCGGCGCGTAGCCCGTAAAGATCACCTCGCCGTCGCCGCCGCACTCGGCCGCCGCCCGCAGCGTCTCCTCGTACAGCCAAGCGCGGCGGCCCACGACGACCAGTTGCGGCAGCTTATCGCCGCCGCGCGCGCGGCGCAAGCCGGCGTAGGCGGCGAAGAGGCGCGCGAGGTTCTTGCGCGGCTGGATCGAGCCGACGGCGAGAACGTACTCGCGCGTGATGCCGTAAAGTTGTCGCACCCGTTGAATTTCTTCGGCGGGCGCGGGCCGGAAGCGCGGCGCGGCCGCGGCCGGCGTCACCGTCACGCGCTCGGGCGGCAGCCCGTAGGTCTCGACCAAGTCGCGGCGCGAGAACTCGGAGAGCGTGACGACCTGCCGCGCCGCGCGCGCCGTGCGGCGGACGGTCAGCCGCAACTGCATCCGGCTCCGGCGCTTGAACGTCGCGGGCAGGTGCTCGAACGAGAGGTCGTGGATCGTGGCGACGACGGGGCAGGGCGCGGCGGGCGGCGCGGTGAACTGTACGTGCAAAACGTCCACGGGCCGGCGGCGCAGCTCGGCCGAGAGCGTCACGGGGACGCGCACCAAGGGCGTGTGCGGGAGCGTGCGGCGCACCTGAAAGTTGGGCCAGCGGTCGCGGAAGCGCTCGACCGCTTCGGGCTTCGTCACGTAGAGCGTGTAGCGGTTCGCCTGATCGATCTCGGCCAGCGCCTCGACGAGGCTGGCGACGTAAGTCTCGTTGCCGGCCAGACCCGTCCCGACCGCGTGGGCGTCAATGGCGATGTGCAAGGCGGACAGTCGGCACCCGTACCCGGTTGTGATGCAGAGCGTGTTGCGGGGGGAGGGCGCGCGACGGGGAGTGTAACACGGCGGCGCGGCGCGGGGCGCGTCGGGCGCGGCGGCCGGAGACGGCGCGCGGCGCGGCCTCAGTCGTCGAAGACCGCCTTCCAGAACTCGCCGACCGAGCGCGCCTGCGGGACGGCGCGCTGCATCGCGTAGCCCGCGGCCGTGAACGAGGCGGCGGTGAGCACGACCGGCAGAATCGTCCGGCGCACGGCCGCGCGCAGCCAGTGCCGCCGCTCCGCCTGCTTCACGCGCTTGTAGAGGCCGGCGACGAGCAGCCCGTCCACGAGTATCTCGGCCAGCAGCGCGGGCGCGGCCCAGACGACGTAGAACGAGACGACGAGGCCGGCGAGGACGGCGAGCGCGACGGCGGCGACGGCGAGCACGACGGCGCAGCCCTCGTCGTCGAAATCGAGACTCAGGTTGATGCTGTCGAGCAGCCCGCCGCCGCTTCCCCCGCCGCCGCCGGCCGTCGAACCGCCGCCGCTTGAGAGTGAACTCGCGGCCTCGGTTGCGCCGTCAACCGTCCCGCCCGCGCCGCCGCCCGCGAAGTCGCCCGCGCCGCCGAAGCCGAAATCAGGAGTCGCGCCGCCGCGCCCGACGACCCCGGACAGATCAGCGCCGGGCAGGTCAACGCCCGCGAGATCGGCGTCCAAGTCGGGGAAGCTTTTGCGGCGCGACTGCGCGGCGAGCCAGAGGCGCAGCAGCAGGAGGAAGACGGCGTAGGCCGAGAGGATCGCCACCGGGTAGCGCAGCCACATCCGCGTCAGGCCCGCGTGCAGGAGCGCGAACGAGACGACGAAGCCGGCGCAGCCGGTCGCCATCAGGATGAGCGTCATCTGCGCGCGCGGCCAAGCGCGGCGCAGCAACAACTGCTCAGCCCGCCCGACCGCCCGCCGTCTCGTCCAGCCCTTCTCGCGTCCGCGTCTCATCAGTCGCTTCCGTGCGGGATGCGCCGGTCGCCCGCGCGCGAGGCTCGGCCGACTCCTGCGTGCCGGAGGTTTCGCCCGGCCGTCCCG
>DATCVD010000553.1:0-11664 GCA_036567125.1 Pyrinomonadaceae bacterium
CCGCGGCCGGCGGACGGCGGCGGGCGCTACGGCGTCGGCTTCGTCGGCGTCCACGACGGGCGCGGCGCGAACTTCGTCTTCGTGGACTGGTGGGCCGACGAGAACGAGCTGCACCACCACGTCTACACGGGGCCGTCCGAAGAACTCTTCAGCCTGAACTACACGACGCCGACCGGCCTCTCCGCCTGCGTCTGGGACTTGAAAGTCCAGTCGTTCGAGCGCGACGCGTGGGTCGAAGAGGTGTTGCGGAACCCGGGCGGCCCGGACGTCGAAGGCTACATGCGGCGTCGGCTGAGCGCCGACGTGTAGCGCGTCGCGGTTTGGCGGTTCGGCGTCCGGCGCTTTACCCTGTCGGCGAACAGCCCCGACGTAAAATCCACCGAACGGAGACTCGCACAGTGAAAGTCGGACTGCCGAAAGAGATCAAGGACAATGAGTACCGAGTGGGCCTGACGCCCGCGGGCGCGCGCGCGCTGACCGACGCCGGCCACCGGGTCTTCGTCGAGCGCGACGCGGGCGCGGGTTCCGGCTTCGGGACGGAACTCTACGAGAAGGCCGGCGCGACGATTCTTGAATCGGCCGACGACGTGTGGGCCGAGGGCGAGATGATCGTCAAGGTCAAGGAACCCATCGCGCCCGAGTACCCGCGGATGCGCGAGG
The DNA here is from genome assembly GCA_036567125.1 of Pyrinomonadaceae bacterium. Classification (GTDB taxonomy): domain Bacteria; phylum Acidobacteriota; class Blastocatellia; order Pyrinomonadales; family Pyrinomonadaceae; genus JAIVGV01. The sequence continues at coordinate 661 of DATCVD010000553.1, forward strand.
GGCAACTGCTCTTCACCTACCTGCACCTCGCGCCCGATCCGGAGCTGACGAAACAACTGCTCGAACGTAAGGTGACCGGCGTCGCCTACGAGACCATCGAGGATCGGCGGGGGACGCTGCCGCTCCTCACGCCGATGTCCGAGGTGGCGGGCCGCATGGCCGTGCAGGTCGGCGCGCAGTACTTGGAGAAGATGAACGGCGGGCGCGGCGTGCTCTTGGGCGGCGTGCCGGGCGTGCCGGCGGCGCGCATCGTGATCATCGGCGGCGGCGTCGTCGGCACGAACGCCGCGAAGATCGCCATCGGCATGGGCGCGCAGGTCACGATTATTGACAAGAACCTCGACCGGCTGCGCGAGCTGGACGACATCTTCCTCTCGAAGATTTCGACGCTCGCCAGTTCGGCCTACGCCATCCACGGGGCCATCGCCGAGGCCGATCTGATCATCGGCGCGGTGCTCATCCCCGGCGCGGCCGCGCCGATGCTCGTCACGCGCGAGATGCTCAAGGACGTGCCGGACGGCGCGGTCATCGTCGACGTGGCGGTCGATCAGGGCGGCTGCATCGAGACGACGCGGCCCACCACCCACTCGAACCCGACCTTCTACGAGGAGGGCGTGCTCCACTACTGCGTCGCCAACATGCCGGGCGCCGTGCCGCGCACCTCGACCTTCGCGCTGACGAACGCGACGCTGCCCTACGCGCTCCGCCTCGCCAACCGCGGCTTCGTCGATGCGATCAACAGCGACCCCGGCTTGAAGCTCGGCGTCAACACCTACGCCGGCAAGCTGACCTACGAGGCCGTCGCCGAGTCTCAGGGCCTCGGCTACACGCCGCTCGACGAAATGCTGACGGGCGCGTCCGCTTCGACCACTTCGAGCGCGCGCTCTTAGTCCGGAGCACCGCCGCGCCCGGCGTCGTTAAGAGCCGCGGCGAGAGTTTTTGATCGGTAACGGGAGAGGCCGCCCGCAGTCGTCGCGGGCGGCCTCTCCCGTTAGCTGTCCGAACGTGGCGGCGTTTCCACCGCTCGCGGAATCAGGCGGAATCAGTCGGCGCGGCCGAGCAGCCGGGCGAGGCACGAGAGCAGTTCGTCCGTGCCGACGGGCTTGGTGAGTCGGGCGTCGGGTTTCGCGGCGTCGGTCGGGTGCGCCGCGGCGTCGAGTCCGGTGAGGAGCACGACGGGCAGCGAGGCCGTGTCGGCGCGCGCGCGCAGCAGGCGGCAGAGTTCCGGCCCGCCGAGGCGCGGCATGACGGCGTCGGTGACGACCGCCGCGACGGGCGTCGAGAGCGCGAGCGTGAGTGCTTCGAGTCCGTCGGCGGCTTCCGCGACCTCGTAGCCCGCGCGGCGCAAGACGAGCGCGAGGTATCGTCGCAGCGTCGCGTCGTCTTCGGCGAGCAGGACGCGCGCGCGCGCGCCGGCCGCGGGCCTTGGCTCGCCGGGCGCGGCGTCCGGGTGCTGTCGATCTGTCTGCGGGGTCTGGGTATTCATCGGAGAAACCGGGGCGTCCGGCAGGCGGAGAACGGATCGGAATCGGGGGCCGCGAGACGCCGAGCGCGCGCCGGCGTAAAACTACTTCTCGCGCCGTTCGTGTTGTTGAGGAGTTAGCGGGGCGGGCGGGCGCGTCCGAGTGCGCCCGAAAAACAGATTAGGGTTTGGCCCGCGGGGGTGTCAAGGCCCGCCTCCCGCGCGCACGTCTGCAACCGGGCGGGCCGCGCGCTCATCCGAACTCTTTCCCCGAATTTCGGGACGCGAGACAAGCCGCCGCCGGTTGTGGCCGGGGCGCGTGTCGGGCCATACTGTCAGGTTGGCGCGCGCGCCGCGGCCGCGACCGTGCGCGCGGCGGAAAGTTTCCGACGAGAAGAAATGTACGAGTTCGCAGTCACACCGGCCGTCACGCAGATCCGCCGACGCGGCGTCGAGATCACGTCGGTCGCGCCCGACAGCCTCGCCGCGGAGCTTGAGCTTGAGGCGGGCGACCGCGTCGTCAAAGTTAACGGCCGCGCGGTGCGCGACTACCTCGACTTCCGCTTCCAGACGGGCGGCGAGACCGAGCTGACGCTCGACGTGCTCAAGCGCACGGGCGAGGAGTGGGAGGTCTTGATCGAGCGCGGCGAGGGCGAAGATTTCGGTCTGGGGTTCGAGAACATCGTCCCGCGCCAGTGCGCCAACGAGTGCCTGTTCTGCTTCTGCAAGGGCAACCCGCCCGACGCGCGGCCCGCCCTCTTCTTCCGCGACGAGGACGTGCGCCTCTCCTTCCTCTACGGCAACTACACGACGCTCACCTCGATCACCGAGGCCGAGATGCGGCGCGTCGTCGAGCAGCGGCTCACGCCGCAGTACGTCTCCGTCCACGCGACCGATCTCAAGACGCGCGCGCTGCTGCTCGGCATCGACGAGCGGCGCGCCGACATCTCGGAAAAGATGCGCCGGATGATGGACGCCGGCATCGAGATTCACGCGCAGGTCGTGCTCTGCCCCGGCATCAACGACGGCGAAGTTTTACGGAAGACCATCGACGACTTGGCGGCCGAGTACCCGCGCGTCCGCAGCGTCGCCATCGTCCCGCTGGGGCTGACGAGGTATTTGACGGACGAGCGGCTGACGCCCGTCACGGCCGAGTTCTGCCGCCGCGTCGTCGAAGAGATCGAACCCGTCCAGAAGCTCCTGCGCGCGCGGCTGGGGACGACCTTCGCGTTCCTCGGCGACGAGATCTACCTGCGCGCGGGGCTGGACGTTCCCTCGCGCCGCCACTACGGCGACTACCCGCAGATCGAGGACGGCGTCGGGATGGTTCGCTCGTTCCGCGAGGAGTTCGCGCGGCTGCTCCGCCGCCTCGGACGCCGGCCGCCGCGCGCGCCCGAAACGCTGAACGCGACGGTGCTGACGGGGAAACTGTTCGCGCCCGTGCTCGCGCCGCTCGTCGCGGGGCTTAACGCGCGCTTCGGCACGCGGCTGCGCGTGGTCGCGGTCGAGAACGACTACTTCGGGCCGGACATCGTCGTCGCCGGCCTCGTCACGGGGCGCGACGTGCTGGCCGCGCGCGCGCGGATCGGAGGCGACTTCGTCGTGCTGCCGAGCGTCGCGTTCAAGTCGGACGAGCCGATCATGCTCGACGGCACGACGCACGAAGAGCTGCAACGGCAACTCGGCCTGCCCGTCCGCGCGCTCGACTTCGAGGGCTTCGCGCGGCTGTTCGACTGACGGGCGCGCGCCGCCGTTTAGGTTTCTCAGTCTCAGGTCATATTTCTCAGTCACGGGCTTAAAAGCGGGGGCCGCGCGCCGGAGTCAGTCCCGGCGCGCGGCCCCCGCCCTTTCGGGCCAGCCTGTCGGTTAAAGCTACTTGCCTTCCACGTCGAAGCCGCCGTCTTCGAGGTCTTCGTTGAAGGCGAACTGGCTGAGTTCCATCTCCCACGCGTCTGTGGACGTGCCGGTCTGGTTCTCGATCTCAAGCACGAGCTTGTAGCGGTGCGGCAGGGTTAGCTTGCCCTCCCGCCTGAACTCCGAGAAATCTTCGACGAGCCGGGTGCGGCCCGCCCGCTGGCCGGCCTGCGCCTCCGCGCCGCCCGCGGCGAGGCGCGCGCCGGTGTGGCGGTCGTACTGCGTGCGGACGTGCCGGAAGTTGCTGGCGTCGAAGAAGAGGGTGATCTGCAAGTCCGAGCCTTTGCTCGGCGAGTAGCGGAGCTTGTGGGCGGTCACGTCGCCGACCTTGGCCGTGCCGGCGTACTCCACCTTCGCCTTGCGCTCCGCGAGGTTCGCCACCGCCCACGCCGACGAGAGCGTCCCGCCGATCAAGCCTTCCTTCACGACCTCGCCGTTGGTGAGCAGGAACGTCCCCAACACGGAGCGCACGCCCGGCTTGATGTAGCCGACGGTGAGTTTCCGGCCGTCGTAGCCGAACTTCTCGCCGGGGTAGTTCGGCGCGGGGAACGACATGCCGAGCACCGACTTGTCGTCCTTCGAGGCGATGACGAGCTGGCCGTCGATCGCGCCCGAAGTGTTCCGCGCCTTCCACGACGCGCGCGAAGTGCCCGCGACGACGAGCGTCTGCACGCCCGAGCGCGCGCCGGCCGGCCCGATGGATTCCAGATGCTTGGCGACGACCTCCTCGGCCGTCAGCTTGTCCTGCGCCTCAACGGCGGCGGCGCGAGTCGCGCGCGGCGCGGTTGCGAGCGACGCCGTGGCGAGCAGCGCGCACGCGAGTGCGAGCGCGCGCCGCAGACGGCGGGGGCGGGTCTCTCTCATATTAAAACCTCCGTTAAAGCGAAGCCTGCGTTGCAGGGCGGGGAAAATCAGCCGGGCGGCAAAAGGTTACGCCCCGGCGAGGGATGCGGGCGGCGGCGCGCAGGCGCGCAGGCAGCCGCCCGTTAGATGTACGCTCGGGCGGGCGCGACGTTCCGGTATATTTGATTCTGCGGGGGAAGTGTCGGCGCGAGGGGCGTCGCGTGAGGAGGCGAGCAGTCCTTCGCGGCCAAATATAACCCGGCGAGATGGTCGCGCGGCGCGCGCGGCGAAAAAATCCGGCGCGCGGGCAAAAAAATCCGGGCGGCGCTTTTCTGGAAAAGCGCCGCCCGGCGAAAGTGCCGGCCCCGACTCTCGTGAGCCGGGGCGCGGCCCGAAAGTTAGAACTCGAAGCGCGCGCCGAACTGCACGATGCGCGGCTGGTAGGCGTTGCCGGCCGCGGTCAGGCGGCCGAAGTTGGTGCTGTTCACGTCGAGATCGGCCGTGAAGAAGTTGGCACGGTTCGTCACGTTGAAGACCTCGCCGCGCAGCTGCAACCGGGTGTTCTCGGTGATGCGGATGTTCTTGAGCAGGCCCGCGTCCCAGTTGATGTAGATGGGGCCGTTCAGGAAGTTACGCTGCAGGTTGCCGGTCGAGCCGGGCTGGTTCGGGAAGAACACCTGACCCTCGAACGGGGTGGCCGCGAACGGGTTCGCGCCGCGCACCTCGTTCAGCGAGAAGCCGGCCGGAATCGGCTGGTTCAGGTCGATGCCCGTGCGGGTCTCGACGATCTGGCCGAACTCGTTACGCCTGACGATGGTCGCGAACAGGTGACGCGGGTCGATGACGAAGACGCCGTTCGGGGTCTTGAAGACGCCGAAGATGTCCTTGATCTGATCCGCGGTGAGCGACGAGGTCGCCGGCTGCAACGCCGAGCGGCCGGCGCGGTTGAGCGTGCCGCGCGTGTCGATGATGCTGGTCGGGACGCCCGAGCTGATGTTGACGATCGACGAGAACTGGAACCCGCCGAAGATGCGGTCGATGGCACCACCCTCGTTGAGCCAGCGCTTGCCGCGGCCGAACGGCAGCTCGTAGATGCCGTTGAAGTTGAAGGTGTGCGCGCGGTCGTAGGCCGGGCGCGAGTAGTCGCGGGTCGGGTCGGCGTTGTCGAGGTACGGCTCGACGCGCGTCTGGTTGGCCTCGCTCTGGCTGCCCGTCACGTCCGAGAGAATCTTCTGGAACGTGTAGTTGGCCTGGAAGCTCAGCCCCTGCGTGAAGCGGCGGCGGAACTCCGTCTGGAGCGCGTTGTAGTTGTAGCGGCCGCCGTTGGTCGTGAAGTTCACGACGCCGGAGTTCGGGTTCGGCGTGAACTGGACGCCGGTGGCGAGCAGGTTCGTCACGTAGATGATCGCCAGATCGGCCGGCGTGCCGCCCCTGATCTGCCCGAGGATGGTCGCGTTGTTCAGGAGGCCGCCGCCCGGCAGCCGGTCGAAGACGGGGAGCGGCACGCTGCCCGCCAAGTTCTGGTTGAAGGCGGCGTTCGTGCAGCGCAGCAGCGGATCGCCCGTGCCGGCGATCGTCGCGCCCTGGACGCGGCAGTTGTTCTGCGCGCGCAGGAAGTCGGCGAGGAAGCCGTTGTTGCGGATGTCAACCTGGCCGTAGTCAATCGAGCGCACCAGTTCCTTCGAGTAGCCGCCGACGTAGCGGACTTCGAGCACGCTCTGGAAGCCGACCTCGCGCTGGATGCCGAAGTTGTACTCGTAGTTGCGCTGGAGCTGGATGTTCGGGTCGATCAGCGAGATCGTCCCGAAGTCCTGACCCGTGGCCGCGTTGTTCTGCGCGAAGGTGCGCGTGCCGCTGCCGCCGGGGCCGAAGGCCGAGGGGGGCACGACGATGGGCGCGCGCCCCGCAACCTGCTCGACGCCGATCACGCGGAAGCTGGCCGCGCCGTTGGCCGCGCCGTTCAGGCGGGCCGGGGCGGTGAACGAGCCGAGGCCGGAGTTGTTCAGCAGCGCGTTGTCGGGCGCGCGGACGTACTCGTCGTTGACGTAGTTGACGCGGTAGCCGCCGCGGATGACCGTGCGGCCCTCGCCCGGGAACAGCGAGCCGAGGAAGCTGTTCTTGAAGTTCGGCGACCAAGCGACCGAGACGTTCGGGCCGAAGTTGTCCTTGTCGGCCTTGAAGAAGTCGCCGGGGTTGCCGGCGTTGCCGCCGACGAGCTGGAAGCCGCCGACCGGGTTGAGAATGGTCGCGATGGGGTCGGCGCCCGCGGGCACGATCGGCTCAAGGTAGAGCTGATCGGGGTTGTTGAGCGGCGTGTAGAGCTCGTAGCGCAGGCCGAAGTTGACCGTCAGGGTGTTGCTGGCGCGCCACTGATCTGCCACGTAGAACGAGTAGTTGTCGAAGTTCAGCCGGCGGACCTGGTTCTGGCCCTGGATGAAGCCCGAGGTCGCCGTGTTGGCGTTGACCGTCTGGTTGCCGTTGCCGACGACGCCGCCGAGGAAGTAGCGCAGGCTGTTCGCGCGGTTCAGGTCGGTGGTGTTGATGCCGCCGGGGAACAGCGCCGCGCCGAGGCGCGGGGCCGCCGTAGTACCGGCCGCGGCGACGATGTTGTAGGTCGGGGTCAGGCCGGCGTTGTTCGAGGCGACCATCCGGTAGAACTGGCCCTGCGCGCCGAAGCGGAGCGAGTGGTTGCCCCAGACGTAGCTGGCGTTGTCTTGGATGTTGTAGTAGTCGGTGTTGCGGCCCTGGCTGAAGAAGCTCTGGTCAGGGTTGGTGACGAGCGGAATCCCGACAAGGAACGGCAGGCTCTCCGGGTTTACGTCGGCGTTGAAGAACGGCTCGGAGCGCTGGTAGCCGCCGCGAATCTCGTTGGTGAAGGCGGCGGTCGGCGTCATGCGGTAGGCCCCCACGTAGAGCGTCGTCGGGCCGCCCTGGCTGACGAAGGTGCTCGTGGCGAAGCCGGCGGCGATGTCGGTGCGCGCGTCCGTGATGTCGTTGCGCTTGAAGACGAAGTTGAACGAATTCTCGTCGTTGATGTCCACGTCGAAGCGGCCGGTGACCTGGTTGCGCTCCTCCGGGTTGCTGCGCTGGAAGTTGACGGCCTGAAGCAGGTTGATGCCGGTTAAGGCGCCGTTGCCGGCCAGCGGCAGCCGGTTCAGGAAGCGGCTCTGGATGAGCGGATCGACCGGGAGCACGCCGCCCGCGCCGTTGAAGGCGGTCGTGTTGGCCGGGGGCGCGAGGTTCAGGCCGGCGCCCGTCAGGACGTTGACCGTGCGCTGGTTGTTCGCGTCGTCGAGGTAGGTGAACGTGCCGTTGCGGGCCGAGGCCAGCAGGGTCGTGTTCGAGATGGGCACTTGGTTGGCGAGGCGGAAGCCTTCGTAGTTGACGAAGAAGAACGCCTTGCCGCGGGTCACGGCCGGGCCGCCCTCGCCGAAGCGGGGCAGGATCGACGGGCCGGAGAGCGTCCCGCCGAACTGGTTGCGGTTGAGGAACGCGCGCGGGACGTTGTTCGTGTTGTTGAAGAAGTTGTTGGCGGCGAAGTACGAGTTGCGGTTGAACGCGAAGAGGTTGCCGTGGAAGTCCGAGCCGCCGCGCGGCGTGACGAGCACGACCTGCGTCGAGCCGGAGCCGTACTCGGCGCCCGCGTTCTGCGTGATGACCGTGAACTCGCCCGTGTCGTCGACCGTCGGCTGATCCGACACGAAGCCGTTGCGGATGAAGTTGTCCTGAACGTTGAGGCCGTCGCGCGTGTAGTTGACCGAGGAGGTGCGCTGGCCGTTGATGGAGCTGCTCGTCGGGTTCGACCCGGCGATCAGGTTGAGCAGCGAGAGCGGGTTGCGGCCGTTGATCGGCAGCTCCCTGACTTGCCGCGGGGTGACCGACGTGCTCAGCTCGCCGTTCGACTGGTTGACGACGTCAGCCCCGGCGACGACCTCGACCGTCTCGGAAACGTTGCCGACTTCGAGGGTCGCGTTGAGGTTGAACTCGCGGCCCACGTCAACCTTCACGTCCGTGGCGGAGAAGGTCTTGAAGCCGGTCGCCGTGACCGTGACCGTGTAGGTGCCGGCCTCAAGCTGCGGGATGCTGAACGTGCCGTCCCCACTCGCCTGAACGGTCTGTTCCTTGCCGGTCTGGTTGTCCCTGACCGTGACGGTCGCGCCCGCGATGTTGCCATCCGGGCCGACGACGGTGCCGTTGAGACGGCCCGCGGCGGTTTGTGCGAACGCGGCGACGCTCAGCAGGCAGAGCGTCAGTAGTGCCGCCATAAACTTCTTCATGCTGGTAGACTCCTTACGAAACTAGCAGACTTTTCCGAAACTCCCGGCGCGGGGGCTTTCCTGCGAAGGATGCGCTCGGCCGGAAGCGAACTTACTGGGTTGTCTCCCAGGGGGGTTGTATCGTACTTAATTGAAAGCCAGCGGGCGTAACCTTTGTGGCTTTACCCATCAGCTACGAGCAAGAATTATGCCGCCGGAGGGGGCGGGGGCGGGTCATCCAATTAGCTGAATTATTAGGCGAAAAGATGGAGCGGGCGGGTGAGGTTTTTGTAAATTTGAATTTCTTCTACGAATTCTTGAATTTCATCCGAATTTATCGACCGTCCCGTCCAAATTTATCGACCGCGCGCGGGCCGGGAGGCGGCGCGAGAGGGCGGCGGCCAACAATTTTTACACGCGCGGCCGACGAGTCGCGCGACACGCCCGCGCGACTCGTCGGCCGCGCTCGCTACGGGCGCGGCCGAGGTGAGAACTTACTTGAGCGGGATTTCCCAGACCGCGCCGTCGTCGTACTCGACGCGGAAGATGACGATCACCTCGTCCAGCTTCTTCGAGACGCTCGCGACGCTGACGGTGGAGGTCTGGGGCGCGCCCGAACGCCCGGCCAGCTCGAAGCTCTCGCCCGGCCGAATCTTGACTTTGGTCTTGTAGCGGTGCAGGCCGAGCGGCTGCTGCGTGTCGGGGTCGAGGAAGGCGTAGGCCCAGTGGACGAGGCGGATCGTCTTCGCGCCGGTGTTCTTCACTTTCGCGCGGTAGGTGTAGATCGTGCGCCGGTTGTCGGACGGCTGCGTGTCTTTTTTCGGCTTCTCAAAGGTGTCTTTGGGCCTGTTGGGGTCGGTCGTCCTCGACGGGTTCTGCACCGGCGGCTCGCGCGACTCCGACCCGCGCGACCGGATGATGTTCTGCAACTCGTTCATCCTCTGCGCCCGCTGAGAGTCGATGTAATCGGTGTTGGCGGCGAACGGATCGTCGTCGAGGGCGGGGTTGCGCCGCTCGGCGCTCCAGCCCTTTTGCAGGAGCACGATGTCGGACGGGGAGTGGGTGGCCGGCGGAGTCTGCGCCGACACGGCGGCCGGCGCGAGCAGCGCGGCGAAGAGAACGACCGTCTTGATCTTCATCTCGTACCTCACAGTTCGGATCGGGCGCGGGCTGCAATTGCAGGCGAGGCGGTGACAACTTCCCCGGACGCGCGCGGCGCGCGGCGTTGCGCGCCGCGCGTCAGTTCGTGAGCTTGAAGTCCGTCCACGTCGTGGCCGTCCGCCGGCCCGACTCGTCGGTCACGGTCAGTTGGAGGGCGTAGTCGCCCGGCTCCAGAATGGTTCCGAGTTGCAAGCGGCGCGCCACGACCATCCGCGTCGCGTCCGCCTGCCCTTCGGCGCTCACCGGGAACACCTGCCCGACGAAGACCTCCTGCCCGTCGCGGTAGAGCCTGACCTGCGAGGACAGTTGCGGCCGCTTCGACTTGTCGAGCTTGGCGTTGAAGACGACGCAGGCGTAATCCAGATACATCCCGTGGCGGAAGCGGCGCGAGGCCGGGCCGGCGACCGGGTCTTCCGTCCCGATCATCCCCTCGCCGCCGGGCACGAAGCGCGCCGGCACGTTCGACGCCTGCGCCGACGGCGACGCGCCGAGCACCGCGCTCAGCATCTGGCGCGCGCTCATGGCCTGCGGGTTGTTCCCCGTGATGACCAGACTTGAGAGCGCCAGCTTGTCCTTGCCGACTTGCGGCACCTCGACGTACTGGCTGGCCGAGCCGATGCGCCCCGAGGCGGCGTCGCGCACGGCGACGCGCAACTGGTACGCGCCCGGCTTGCTCACCTTGAGGTTCATGCCGTAGAGCACGCCCTCGCGCCGGAAGCGTTCGAGCTTCGCGGCCGGCACGCGCAGGGTTTCGACGAGGCTCACCTGATCGACGATCTGGCCCTCCTCGCCGAGCGTGACGGCGACCACGTCGATGACGGCCTCGTGGCGGCCGTCCGGGAGCGGCTTGAAGGTGAGCGCCGCGCCGTCCATCAGGAGCGCCGAGCGGATGGTCGAGCCGAGCGCGGCGTCGTTCATGAAGAAGGTGGAGAGTTGCAGGTTGACGCCGCCCGACGCGAAGGGCGACAGCAGCGCCGTCATCATCCGCTCGGCGCGCGTGCGCCGGCGGCCCTCGTCGGCGACGGCGATGAAGCCGCTGCGCGTGCGCACCTTCAGATCGGAGCGCGACTTGACCTTGATCGACCACGTGTTGAAGCGGCGGCGGCCGGTCGAGGGGTCGAAGGTCGTTTCGTCGGGCCGGTAGCCGATCAGGTAGTAGCCCTTCAAGTCTTCGAGCGCGCGGCGGATGCCGCGGTTGAGATCGTTCTGGTTGCGCATCATCGAGCCGCCGGTCTCGCGCGCGAGGTAGTTCAGGCCGTTCTGCCCTTCGAACAGCTCGCCGCTGCGCGCGCTCATCACCTGCGTCCCGATCTGGTCGGTGCGGATGCCGGGCGTGCCGCCCAGCGGGCCGGCCGGGCCGGTGCCGTC
>DATCVD010000554.1:0-2143 GCA_036567125.1 Pyrinomonadaceae bacterium
CGTGCCGGCCGCGATCTCGCCGTCGGGCAGCGCGCGCGCGCCGGGCGTCGGGCGGCCCTCAACGTCGGTCTGCGTGCCGGCCTCGAACACGTCGTGGACGCGCCACAGCTCCCACATGCCCTGCGCGAAGTGGGGGTAGAAGTGGCAGTGGAAGATCGAGTCGCCGGGCGTCTTGTTGCGGTTGCCGGAGCCGCCGTGCGCGATCTCGGTCGTGAACGAGTAGCCGGGCCCGAAGGCTTGGCTGTCGAGGTAGCTGGAGTTGTCGCTGTCGGGCGTGTGGAGCCACTGGTGCGCGTGCAGGTGATGGACGTGGTGCTCCTTCGGGCCGGCGTGGACGACGCGCATCTTGACGTGGTCGTTCAGGTACGAGTGGTGCACGTTCGACGGGTCGTCGGGGTAGAGCGCGCGCGTCGCCTTCGGGCCGAGCTTGAGCTGGCCGCTGTTGGGGTCGAGGGCGTTGGCCGGCACGTCGACGATCATCGCCGGGTCGCCCACCGCCCAAGACGTGAGGAAGAACTCCTCGTAGAGGCAGTCGGCGCAGTTGCCCATCGGGCCGACGCCGAGGCGGTTGGCTAAAATCTCCGCGCCGATGCCGCCCGTGCCGTAGTTGATCGCGAAGGCGTCGCGGACGCTGTGCAGCGTGTGCGCGAGCGCGGGGTTGGGGTTTTTGGGATCGTCCTCCTCGAAGTGGGGGAACGCCTGAATGGCCTTGATCTCGTCGTGGTAGACGACCGTGAACTCGCGGAAGGGCTGCTCGCGGTCTGGCTCGGTGGCGTTGGCCCGGTACGTGCCCGGCTCGAAGCGGCCCTTGCGCGGGCCGGTGATGAGGGCGTTCAAGTCCGAGTGGATGATCTCGCCGTTGTGCAGCATCTTCAGCACGGGCAGCCCGGCGCGCGGGTGGCCCGCCGGGTAAACGGCGTCGTAACAGATGAGCGGCTGGCCGCCGGCCGTCGTCATGGTCGAGCCGTCGGGGTTCTGCTTCGTGGCGAACCTCATGTCGGCGGCCGTGACTTGGCTGCGGTACCACTCGGCGCGCTTCGGCTCGACGTTGACCGAGCCGAAGAGGCCCATGGCGAGCGAGCCGCCGTCGCCCTCGCCGCCCGTCGTCGCGGCGGTCGAGTAGAGGAGGTGGTTGCCCTCGCGCTCGGCGAAGTAGGTGTAGGTGGCCGCGCCGCCGGGGTTGACGAGGCTCGACTGGTTCTGCCCGACGTTCGAGCCGTCGTCGCTGATGTTGGTGGCGAGTTGTAGCCCCATCACGTGGACGGAGGCCGTGCGCGTGTGCGGCTGGTCGCGGTGCGCGGGCGCTTCGGAGAGCCAGTTCTTGAAGTTGATCTGGAGCTTCTGCCCGATGTTGACGCGCAGCGTGAGCGGGCGCGGGCGCTTGTCGGCGCGCAGCTGCGCGTTGCCCGGCCCTAGCGGCTTCGAGTCGTCGATCGGCACCACGTCGCGTTCGAGCGCGAAGATCATGCCGGCCGGGTTCATCGCGCCGAGGCGGTTGTAGAAGAAGACCTGATCGATGGCGACGACGTTGGCGACTATAGTCGCGCTGTCGGACGCCCACGCCTGCTCGGCCGGGCACGCGGCCGGCGTCAGCAGATCGGGGTCTTCGAAGACCGGGCCGGTGTTGACGCTGGCCGAAAACCGGCGCAGCTCTTCGATGTGCGCCTTCTTAATGACGGTCGCGCCGGGGACGACCGGCGAGTCGGTGAAGGCGGGCGGCGCGGCCTTCAGCTTCGACAGCGCCTCGCCGAGCGACGTGCGCATCTCCTGCATGTGCACGCCCTTGACGGTCGCCCCGACGAGGTTGGCGTCCGTCCAGTTGCTGGCGGCGAGGCCGGCGGCGCTCCTGACGGAGTTGACGGCCTGACGCAGCTCGGTGAAGTGAACCGCCTTGACCGGCGTCGCCCCGGCCGTCAGCACGCTGTCGGTGAAGCTGAGCGCGGTGGCGACCACGGAGTTGCTGTACCCCGACTTGGTGCCGACCGCGTCGATGGCGCGCACGCGGTAGATGTAAGTCTTGCCCGCGACGACCGAGCCGTCGGCGAAGCTGGTCGTGGTCGTGTTGCCGACGACCGCGAAGGGCGCGGCGGCCGAGGCCGAGCGCTCCACCTGATACCGGGCCGCGCCGGCGGCGGCGGCCCAC
>DATCVD010000555.1:0-11440 GCA_036567125.1 Pyrinomonadaceae bacterium
GCCGCGTTGGCGAGCGGGCGGTTCGTCGCCTCGTTGCGCCGCGCGGCGGGCCGCGCCGCTTCGGCCTGCGCGAGGTTGGCCGGGACGAAGAACCAGTTGCAGAAGATCACGAAAGAGATGAATGACAGCCCCGAGACGAGCAGCCATAGCGGCGAGACGCGCAGCAGCCGCACGCCGAGGCCGTACCCGTCGAACGACTGCGCGGCCGCGACCTGCGGCGCGACAGGCGCGTCCGCGGACGCGGGCCGAACCGGCTCGCGCCAGTCGTCGGCCGTCTCGTTCGCCGTCTCGTCCGTCGCCTCCGCCGCCTCTTCGGCGGCCGCCTCGGCCGGCGCGGCGTGTTCGTCCGCCGCCGCTTCGAGAGCTTTCGTCGGCGCTTCGACAACTTCGTCCGAATGACGCTCCGCCGCTTCGATCTCCCGCTGCTGATCTTCGCGGCGGGCTGCTTCGTAGTCGGGAGAGAGAGGATTCGTCACGTAGTCCTCGGCGGCAGCGACCGGCACGGCCGCGGCCGCGTCGGCCTCAGAATTAGACTCGCGCGACTGATTCCACACGGCGAAAACGTCTTCGAGCACGTTCGACTGATCAACTTCGGCCGCGACGGTCGCGGCCGCGGCTTCGTTCGCCGGCAACGCGTCTTCGGGAAGCGACAGAACTTCGCACGCGTCCGAGGTCGCTTGCGAGTCCCCGACCGCCGGCACGGTTTCGACCGCGGCGACTTCAAAGGCGGGCGAAACTGCGTGTGCAACTTCGGCGGCGGGAGGGACTTCGGCGGGGGGAAGAACTTCGTGCGCAGGCTCGGCGTCGGCGGCATCTTCGGCGAGCACGACTTCGGCCGGCTCGGAGACTTCCGCAAGCGGCGCGGTCTGAGAGACGGGGGCCTCTTCATCCGCGCGGAAAAGCTCGATCCCGCGCTCGTCCGCCGCGGCCGGCGGCGCGACCCTCTGCTCGTCCGACAACTCGGCGGAGAACTCGACGGCGCAGCGCGCGCAGACGATGCGCGTCTGCGTCACCAGCGACCCGGCCTCAATCGGGCTCTTCGAGCCGCAGTTCGGGCAAATGATCTGCATTCGGTTCGCTCCTGTTTCCGCGGGGAGCGCCCGACCGAAAGCGGGTTTCGGCGGCGCGGGCGCGTAATCAAAGCGTCGGGTTCGGGGAGTGTGCCGGCCCGTCGGCGGAAGGCTTGTTTCAGACGGCGGCTGTGGCGGAACGAAAAATCTGGCGAATCAACAGAACACGGACAGGCGCGACCGGCCCGGCGGCGAAAGCTCTCTCCACCGCGGCCAAGATAATAAATCAATAACACTGTTAAATCAAGTAAAACTTTGTTCTTGCTTTCGGACAAATTAGCGGTTAAATTGCTTGATGGACGGCCTGTGACCGGGTAAAAGTTACAGGCTGATGCGACATCTTGTCCTCGTGTCGATGGCTGAATGGCCGGTCAGAAAGCTTTGGGCCGTCCACCTGATTGAACGAGTTGGGCGTTTATTCTGACCGCCCCGATGCCTGTGTGCGGAAGCCCCTTTGCCTTCCCAGCACCGTAAACCCCTCAAAATCAGCACACTCCCGACCCCTCCGGCCGCGCGGCATCCAGTTTGTAGTAGCTTCTCCCGCCTCCCCGCGACGCGCGCGGCCATGCCTCCGGACATTCGAGAGCGCGAGTCACACTCACAAACAGTATGAGCACAGCAAAGAGTCGTCTCCGCACGGCGCTGACAATTCTGATCGCGGCTACGGGCGCGGGGGCCGTGCTGTTTTCGCTTCTGCGCCTGCGGCAGGACGCCGCGCCGGACGGGTTGTTCCCTGTCCTCACGCTGGCACTGTGCGCCGCGGGCTTGGGCACGCAGGTCAGGATCAAAATCCCGCGGCTCGACGCATACGTCACGCTCTCCGACGCGCTCGTCTTCCTCGCGCTCTTCCGCTTCGGGGGCGAGGCCGCGGTGCTCGTGGCCGCCGCGACGGTGCTCTGCGACCGCCTGCACTTCACGCGCAACCTCCCGTCTCTACTTTCCAGCGCCGCCTCGGCCGCGACCTCCACCTTCCTCGCAAGCCTCGCCGTCCGCGTAGCGTTCGGCGGCGCGGTCGAGTTGCAAGGCCCGCCCGCGCTGCTCGTCGGCGCGCTCGTGGTCGTCACGCTCGCGCAGTCGGCCGCGCGCTCGCTGGTGTTCACGGTCTGCGAGGGCGGGGCGGGCGACGGCGAGGGGCTGCTGCCGGCGTGGGGCCGCAACCTCTTCTGGACTTCGAGCGCGTACTTCGCTGCCGTCGCCGCCTCGACCTTCCTCGCCCGGCTCGCCGGCTTGGTCGGCTTCTACCCGACGCTCGGCTCGACCGCGGTCATCGCCGTCGCGCACATCGGCACGGGGCTGCGTGCGAGTCGGCGGCGGGGCGGGCGCGCGAAGAAGACGGCCGCGCGGGGCGAGTCGGACGTTAAAGAGTCGAAGGCCGCGAGCGACGCGGCGGCGCAGGAGAACGAGGGGCTGTTCCGCAGCGCCTTCGATCACGCGGCCATCGGGATGGCGCTCGTCTCCGCCAAGGGCCAGTGGCTTCAGGTCAACCGCTCGCTCTGCGAGATACTCGGCTACAACGAGGCCGAACTGCTCACGACCACCTTCCAGAAGCTGACGCACCCGGACGACCTCGGCACGGCGCTCGCCAACATCAAGCAGCTGATCAAGGGCAAGCTACCCGTCTACCAGATGGAGAAGCGCTACCTGCACCGGCAGGGGCACGCCGTCTGGGTGCTGTGGAGCGTGTCGCCCGTGCGCGAGCGCGGCAGCCGCGCCCTGCACCTCATCTTCCAGATTCAGGACATCACCGACCGCAAGCGCGCCGAGGAGCGGCTCCTCCACGACGCCTTCCACGACGCGCTGACGGGCCTGCCCAACCGCTCGCTCTTCGTCGATCACCTGAAGCTGGCGATGGCGCGGATGCAGCGCAACGCGTCGCAGATGTTCGCCGTCATCTTCCTCGACCTCGACCGCTTCAAGATCATCAACGACAGCTTGGGCCACCTGATCGGCGATCAACTCCTCGTCGGCATCGCGCGCCGCCTCGAAGCCTGCCTGCGGCCCGGAGACACCGTGGCGCGCGTCGGCGGCGACGAGTTCACGATCCTGCTCGAAGACATCCACGACGCGTCGGAAGCCGTCATGGTCGCCGAGCGTTTGCAGCAGGAGTTGTCCGTGCCGTTCCACCTCGGCGGGCGCGAGGTCTTCACGACCGCCTCCATCGGCATCGCGCCGGGCACGGTCGAGTACACGCAGCCCGAAGACGTTTTGCGCGACGCGGACACGGCGATGTACCGCGCGAAGTCGGCGGGCAAGGCGCGGCACGAGGTCTTCGACAAGGAGATGCACACGGTCGCGATGAACCTGTTGCAGATGGAGACCGACCTGCGCGGGGCCATCGACCGGCAGGAGTTCTTCATCCAGTACCAGCCCATCGTCGCGTTGGACGACTTCACCCTGCGCGGCTTCGAGGCGCTGGTGCGCTGGCAGCACCCGACGCGCGGCCTCATCTCGCCGATGGACTTCATCCCGGTCGCGGAGGAGACGGGCCAGATCGTGATGATAGGCCAGTGGGCCTTGACGGAGGCGTGCCGGCAGATGAGCCGCTGGCAGCGCCGCTTCCCGTCAGACCCGCCGCTCTTTATCAGCGTCAATTTGTCGAGCCGCCAGTTCACGCAGCCCGACCTGACCGCGCAGGTGCGCCGCATCCTCGCGGAGACGCGCCTCGACCCGCGCTGTTTGAAACTGGAGATCACCGAGTCGGTCGTCATGGAATCAATCGACAGCGCGACGATGCTGCTGCGCCACCTGCGCGAACTCGGCGTGCAGCTCGCCATCGACGACTTCGGCACCGGCTACTCGTCGCTCTCCTACCTGCACCGCTTCCCGATTGACACCTTGAAAGTCGATCGCTCGTTCGTGATGCGGATGGTGGACAACAACGAGAACATCGAGATCGTCCGCACGATCCTGATGCTCGCGCAGAATCTGGGCATGGACGTGGTGGCCGAGGGTGTCGAGACGAAGGATCAGTTGGCCCTGCTGCGCAAGCTCGGCTGCGAGAACGGGCAGGGCTACTACTTCTCGCGGCCCGTCTCGGTCGGCGGCGCGGAGAAGATCATCGCCGAGACGAACGCCGCGCCCGCGGCCACGGCGAACGGCAACGTTAAGCCGATGCGGCCGACGCTCGTGGCCTGAGGAAAGGGGAGCCGACGTGACCGAGCGCAGGGGGGCCGAGCGCGTGCAGGTGACGATAGACGCCCGCTGGGAGGGCGTCGCCGCGCAGTGCGCCGGCACCATCGTCGATCTGAGCGTGACGGGCTGCTTCATCCTGACCTCCGATCTGGTGACGGAGGGCGAGCTGATCCGGCTGGAACTCATGACGCCGACCGGCGGCTCGATCTACCTCTGGGGCGAGGTCATTTATAAGCTCTCCGAGATGGGCTTCGCGCTGCACTTCACCGGCATGGGCGAGGCCGAGCGCGAGATGCTCGCGCTGTTCCTCGAATACGCGCGCTTCCACGAGGCCACGGCCGCCGCCTGAAAACCCACAAGCCCGCCCGCGGCCGCACGGCCGCGACGAACAGATGGGCCGCGCCCCGCGTCGAGTTTTCCCCGACGCACGGCGCGGCCCATCTTCGCGCCCAAAACTCATCCGCGAAAGTCCGACTCGAAGTTGGCGGCCCGCGCTCGAAGTTGACGGCCCCGCCCGGATCGTTTATCTCTGTCGGTGCAGACGACGGCCGAACTCCCGATTGCCCGTCAGAGTCCCGGACGAACCGGAGGAGTTCCGTCACATGCGCCCCGTCGAGAACCCGCCCAACCCGTGGCTGCTGACTCACGTCGAGTGGATCGGCGAGCCGCCCGAAGCCCGGCAGGAGGTCTTCGAGGAGACCGCCACCCGCACCATCATCAACCACAACAACAGCCCCGACGTGGGCTTCGACTACTCGGTCAACGTCTACCGCGGCTGCACGCACGCCTGCACCTACTGCTTCTCGCGCCCCACGCACGAGTACCTCGGCTTCGGCGCGGGCACGGACTTCGAAAGAAAGATCGTCGTCAAGGTGCGCGCGGCCGAGCTGCTGCGCAAGGAGCTGATGCGCCCGGCGTGGGGGGGCGACGAGCTGGTCTTCTCCTTCACCTCCGACCCGTACCTGCCGCTCGAAGCCCACTACGAGCTGACGCGCCGCTGCCTCGAAGTCTGCTTGGAGTTCCGCAACCCCGTCGGCATCGTCACCAAGTCGGCGCTCGTCCGCCGCGACGCCGATCTGCTCGCCGCGCTCGCGCGCGAGGCCGCGTGCGCCGTCTTCTTCACCATCGGCTTCGCGGACAACGAGACGGCGCGCGCCGTCGAGCCGCACGCCCCGTCGCCCGACTCGCGCTTCAAGGCGATGGCGGAACTCTCGCGGGCCGGCGTGCCCGTCGGCCTAGCCGTCGCGCCCGTCATCCCCGGCCTCAACGACTCGCACATCCCCGAACTCCTGAAGCGCGCCCAAGACGCCGGCGCGCGCACGGCCTTCATCAACCTGCTCCGCCTGCCCGGCTCGGTCGCGCCCTACTTCGAGCAGCGTTTGCGCGAACAGCTCCCGACGAAGGCCGACCGCGTCTTGAGCCGCATCCGCGAGGTGCGCGGCGGCCGGCTCAACAGCAGCGAGTTCGGCAAGCGGATGACGGGCGAGGGCGAATACTGGAAGATGATCGAGCAGGTGTTCCGCCTGCACGCGCGCCGCCTCGGCTTCAACCAGCAGCCGCACGGCCGCGAGGCCCGCCCGCGCCCCACCACCTTCCGCCGCCCCACGCAGCAGCCGTCGCTCTTCGACTGATCGTAGGAGTTAGGATTTAGGAGTTAGGATTTAGGCAGGCGAACTTCAAACCTTAAACTTTAAACCTGAAACCTAACTCCTGAATCCTCAATCCTGAACCCTATTTTTATCCTTGATCTTCGGGCGGTAAAGAATTACAACGGGGGCACACCCTTCCAGTTCTTGAACCGAGTCGATTGCGGAGGTGAGTCGAGATGACCATCGGGGACGTGATACGGGATCGCGAGCCTTACTTCGTGCGCGACACGGCGACCGCCTACGACGCCGCCGACTACATGTGCGGCCGCAACATCGGCGCGGTCTGCGTGCTCGACGCCGAGGGCCGCCTGCAAGGCATCTTCTCCGAGCGCGACCTGCTCCGCCGGGTCGTCCTCAAGCACCTGCACCCGGAAGACGTGCCCGTCCGCGACGTGATGAGCGCCATCGACGCGGTCATCGACTGCGGCGACACGCCGCACGACGCGCTGGAGCGGATGGAGCGCCACGGCACGCGCCACCTGCCCGTCGTCAGGGGCCAGAAGTGGGTCGGGATGCTCTCGATGCGCGACATCATGCGCGTCGAACTCTCCGAACAGGGCGACGAGCTGCGCCTGCTCCACGAATACATCCAACATTGATAGCTGATAGCCGTTAGCCGTTAGCTAAGACAGAAGGCGCGAGGCAGCCGGATCGAAACTGCCTCGCGCCTTCCTCTTTTTCCGAAAGCTAACAGCTAACAGCTAACAGCTTCTACAGCGTGCGCGTGACTTTCGAGAGCGAGCGGGGCGCGTCCGGGTCGAGGCCCTTGCAGGCGGCGAGGAGGGCGGCGAAGAGTTGCGCGGGGACGATGTAGGGGATGGCGGCGCGCGGCTCGTCGATCTCTCCGGGCATCCGCAGCGAGCGCGTGGCCGTAGCGGCGAGGCGTTCGTCTTCGGTGATGACGAGCGTGTCGGCGCGGAGTTCTTTGAGCCGTTCGAGCAGCGTGGTTGTGCCGCCGCGGGTGACGCCGGGCTGCGCGAAGACGACGACGGGGAAGTGTCGCTCGACCATCGCCAGCGGCCCGTGGAAGAAGTCGGCCGACGAGAAGCGTTCGGCGACGACGTAGCAGGTCTCCATCAGCTTGAGCGCCAGCTCGTAGGCGTTCGCGTAGAGCAGCCCGCGCCCCACCACGACGCAGTTCTCCATGAACACGTAACGCTCGACCAGCTCCTCGACGGCGGGGCGCAAACCGAGCGCGGCCTCCGTCCAGTCGGGGATCGGCTCGTAGTCGATCCGGCGCTCTTCCGTTTCGGCGAGCGCCGAGGCGAGCATGTGGAAGTGGAGCATCTGCCCCGTGAAGGTCTTCGTCGCGGCGACGGAGCGTTCCCGCCCGCCGTGCGTGAGCAGGGCCTCGTCAACCAGCGTCGCCATCGTCGAGCCGGCCTCGTTCGTGATGCCGACGGTGTACGCGCCGCCGGCCCGCGCGTTCTCAAGCACGCGGTTGATGTCCTGCCCCTCGCCCGACTGCGAGACGCCGACGACGAGCGCGTTCCGCAGATTCAGGCGCGCGCCGTAGAGCGTGTGCACCGAAGGCGCGGAGAGCGAGACGGGGATGCCGGTCGTGATCTCCAGCAGGTAGCGGCCGAACAGCGCCGCGTTGTCGCTCGACCCGCGCGCGACGAGCACGATCAGCCCGACGCCGCGCGCGCGCAAGAACTTCCCCAGCCGCTCGACCTTCGCGCGCTCCTCCGCGATGGTGCGGCGCAGCACCTCCGGCTGCTCCGCGATCTCCTGAAGCATCAGGGACAACTGGAAACCCCCCGCGCCCCGCGCCGTGTTAATATTCGGCCACGACTGCAAACGACTGTTCCAAACGCCGCCGCGTTCTTTGCTCCTGAATTCATGCGCACCAATTTAACACGAAGGTTCTCGCACAGTCTTTTCCTGCGCTGCGCCGCGCTGCTGCTCCTGCTCGCCGCCGCGGCCGCCGCGCAGACGACGCAGCCCGCGCCGCAAGCACAGCAGCCGACGAACGCAGACGTTCAAGTCATCCCGCGCCCGAAGCAGTTGACGCTCGCGGGCGGCGACTTCGAGCTGACGCGCCGCACGCGCCTCGCGCTCGCCGACCCGCGCTCGGCGGACGACCGCTTCGCCGCCGAAGATTTCGTCGAGGACGTGAGGCAGACGGCAGACCTGACTTTGCGCGTCGGCGGACGCCGCGACCGCGACGCGATCCTCGTCGGCGCAATCGAGCACCCGGCCGTCCGGTCGGCGTTGCAGCGCGCCGGGTTGGACGCGCCCGCGAACTTGAACGAAGAAGGCTACGTGCTCGCCGTCGGCCGGCGCGAGATCGTCGTCGCCGGGAAGTCTCCGGCCGGCACGTTCTACGGCTTGCAGACGTTGAAGCAACTCGTCCGCGGCGAGGGCGGGCGGGCGCGCGTGCCGGGCGTGAAGATCGTCGACTGGCCGTCGATGCGCTGGCGCGGGATGTTCGACGACATCAACCGCGGCCCCGTCCCCACCGTCGAATACGTCAAGCGGCAGCTCCGCACCGAGGCGTCCTTCAAGCTCAACATGCACTCCTTCAACTTGGAGAACATCGTCGAGTGGAGGTCGCACCCGCTGCTCGGCCCCGAAGGCGGCGCGCTCTCGCAGGCCGAGGTTCGCGAACTCGTCGCCTACGCGCGCCGCTACCACGTCGAACTCGTGCCGCAGCAGCAGACCTTCGGCCACCTGCGCAAGGTGTTGACGCTCGAACGCTACGCGCCGCTCGCCGAGTCGCAGCCGACGGCCGACGTGCTCTCGCCGCAACGACCCGAAACCTACAAGCTCATCGCCGACTGGTACGGGGAACTCGCCGAGATGTTCCCCGCCGGGAAGTTCTTCCACGTCGGCGCGGACGAGGTCTTCGAACTGGCGCAGGGCCAGAGCGCCGGGCAGGTGAAGGAGAAGGGCGTCGGCTTCGTTTATTTCGAGCACCTGCGGCGCGTGCGCGAGCTGCTGGCAGTGCACAACCGGCGGCTGATGTTCTGGGGCGACATCGCGCTCCGCCACCCCGAGCTGATCACGAGCGTCCCGAAAGAGATGATCGTGATGAACTGGACTTACGGCCCGCGCGACGACTACGCCTCGCGCATCAAGCCGTTCAAGGACGCCGGGCTGGAGCAGTTCGTCTGCCCCGGCGTCCACAGCTGGAACCAGATTTTCCCGGCGCACGATCAGACCGTCAAGAACGTCGTCAACTTCGTCCGCGACGGCCAGCGCGCCGGGGCGCTGGGCGCTTTGAACACGCAGTGGGACGACGACGGCGAGTCGCTCTTCGAGATGACTTGGTACGGCGTCGTGCTCGGCGCGGCGGCCGCGTGGCAGGAGGGCGAGGTCAGCGTCGAGCAGTTCGAACGGGACTTCGACTGGGCCTTCTTCCGCGCCGAAGGCCAGAGCTTCGTCCGCTCGATTCGCACGCTCGGCTCGGTCAACACCCTGCTCGGCGTGCCGACGACTAACCCCGTCTTCTGGCAGGAACCTTTCACGCCCGCGTTTCAGGAGCGCGCGCGATCCTTGCGCGAGAAGACGAAGCAGATGCGCCTCGCGGTCGAGGGCGTCGAGGAGACGGTCGCGCGCGAGGCGGCGCGCGCGCGCCGCAACCGCACGATGTTGCCCGCGATAGTCTTCGCCGCGCGCCGCTTCGATCACTTGGGGCGGCGGATGCAGGTCGTCGAGCAGTTCTCGCAGGAGTACTGGCGGGCCTACCTGAACCTGTCGGATCAGCGGGGCGTCGCGGGCCGGCTGCGCCGCTACCACGGCCCCGTCTATAACCACCTGCGCGAGATGGCCGAGGAGTTGTCGCTGCTGCGCGCCGCGTACCGCGAGCGCTGGCTCGCCGAGAACCGGCCCTACTGGCTCGACAGCGTCACGGCGCGCTACGACCGCGCGATCCAGCAGTGGCTCGACAAGAGCCGGGCGCTCGAAGAGGCGATGCGCGACTACAACGAGACCTCGATCCTCCCCAGTCCCGAAGAGTTCGGCCTCGGCCCCCGGCCGCAGCCGTGAAGGAGTCGCAGGTGGACGTTTCAACGGAGAGTAAGCACGGCGGCGCGTCGCGGCTCGTGTCGCTCGACGCCTTCCGCGGCGCGACCATCGCCGGGATGATCCTCGTCAACAACCCCGGCTCGTGGTCGCACATCTACTGGCCGCTGCGCCACGCCGAGTGGCACGGCTGGACGCCGACCGACTGGGTCTTCCCGTTCTTCCTCTTCATCGTCGGCGTCTCAATCGCGCTGGCGCTTTCGCGCCGTGCCGAGCGGGGCGGCCCGCAGCGCGACCTCTACCTGAAGATCGCGCGCCGCACGCTCGTCATCTTCGCCCTCGGCCTCCTGCTCTCCGGCTTCCCGTTCTTCGAACTCTCGACCATCCGCGTGACCGGCGTGCTCAACCGCATCGCCGTCTGCTACTTCTTCGCGGCGATCATTTTTCTCAAGACCGACTGGCGGCAGCAGCTCGCCGTCACGGCGGCGCTGCTCGTCGGCTACTGGATGATCGTCGCGCTCGTCCCCGCGCCCGGCTACGCGGCGGGCGATCTCTCGAAGGAGGGCAGCGTCGTCTCTTTCGTCGATCGCAAGCTGCTCGGCAACCACATCTGGAAGGGCGGCGGGCGCGTCTACGACCCGGAAGGCGTCCTGAGCACGCTGCCCGCGATTGCGACCACGCTCTGCGGCGTGCTCGCGGGCCACTGGATGCGGCGCACGCGCGACGACCGCGAGAAGGCGGCCGGGATGTTCGCCGCGGGCGTCGTGTGCGTGATCGTGGGGTGGGCGTGGAACCCGTGGCTGCCGATCAACAAGCCGCTGTGGACGAGTTCGTACGTGCTGTTCACCGCGGGCTGGGCGCTGCTGCTGCTCGCGCTCTGCTACTGGCTCATCGACATCAAGGGCTTCAAACGCTGGTCTCTGCCGTTCGTCGTCTTCGGCGTGAACGCGCTCGCCGTCTTCGTGCTGACCGGGCTGGTCGCGCGCGCGATGACGCTCCGGGAGTGGTGGAGCCTGCCGCGCGCCGACGGCACTTCGGGCGCGAACCTGCAAACGTACCTCTACCAGAACCTGTTCGCCTCGTGGCTCTCGCCCGTGAACGCGTCGCTCGCCTACGCCGTCTGCTTCGTCCTCGTCTGGCTCGGCCTGATGGCGATTCTCTACCGCAGGAAGATCTACATCAAAGTTTGAAGCGGGCGACGGCTACGGGCTGACGCCCGCGCGCCTCCTACGTCTCCCGCCCGGCGCGTCTGCGCGCGCCGTCGAATCGCTCGCGCCCGACCACCGGGCCGTAACGGCTGGGTTCGAGTTCACAGGCTGAGAGATCGGGACAGGGAAGTGACGGCCGATGACGAATGAAGGGCTAACGAATGAGGTGGGGCCGCCCGCGCGCGTCACGCTCGCGGACGTGGCGCGCGCGACGGGCGCGGAGCTTTCGGGCGACGGCGGCAAGACGGTCGAGGACGTGACGCACGACTCGCGGCAGGCGCGCGCGGGCTGGCTCTTCGTCGCCATCCGCG
The DNA here is from genome assembly GCA_036567125.1 of Pyrinomonadaceae bacterium. GTDB lineage: Bacteria > Acidobacteriota > Blastocatellia > Pyrinomonadales > Pyrinomonadaceae > JAIVGV01. The sequence goes on from DATCVD010000555.1 coordinate 11,337, forward strand.
GCGAGCGTTTCGACGCGAACCGCTTCGTCGGCGAAGTCATGCGGCAGGGCGCGGCCGGCGTCGTCTCGGAGCTTGAGCGCCCGGCGGATTTCGCGGGCGCGTGG
>DATCVD010000556.1:0-16595 GCA_036567125.1 Pyrinomonadaceae bacterium
GGGGCTGCCCGTCTCGGCCGAGGCGCTGTCCCAACTGCGCTTCGCCGGCCGGCAGCGACCCGGCGCTTGGGCAGAAGTCTTCGGCCAACTGCCCGAAAACGCACAGGCGCAGTTGGCGCGCCTGAACGCGCACCTCATCACGCGCGCGCTGGAGCGCGAGCCGCGCGGCCGACCGCGCACGGGCTCTTAGTCCACCAAAATTCTTCCCCTACGGGCGACCGGTAAGTGATGTTCAGCCGCAGACTCATCGAACGCTACGTCGTGTGGGCGATTGCGCCCTACCTGTGTCTCGCTTGGCTCGTGCTGACGGGCATTCTGCTCACACAGCAGGTCGGCAAATTTACAGACCTGCTCGGCGCGGCGAACGCGCCGCTGCGCGCGTCGCTCGACGTCGCCGCCGGCATCGTCCCGAACATCTCGATCTTCACGATCCCGATGGCGATGCTCATCGGCACGGCCGCGGCCTTCGGGCGCATGGGCGGCGACAGCGAGATCGTGGCCCTGCGCGCGGCGGGCGTGGGCACTTGGCGGATCGTCTCGCCGGTGCTGGCCTTGGGGGTGCTGCTCTCCCTGCTGACGCTCTTCAACGGCTTCGAGGTGGCCCCGGCGGCGATGCGCTCGATGCGCCAGTCGCTCGCGCGCGCCGCCATCCGGCGGCTCGAATCGCCCGCCCAGCCGCGCACCTTCACGCAGATGCCCGGCAAAGTCATCTACGTGCGCGACGGCGACGAGGCGCGCGGCCTCTGGGGGCGCGTCTTCATCTACTGGCAGGAGGCGAGGGAATTGCGGCTCGTGACCGCGCGCGCCGGCCGCATCGACAACACGGGCGAGCAGTCGGAGTTGCTGCTCTCGGACGCGGTCGTAACGACCTTGCCGTACAAGGAAGGGAAGCTAGACCTCTCCTCGCCGAAGCTCGTGTCGGAGAGTTCGGCCGAGCTGCGGGTCAGGCTCAACACGGGCCGGGGCGCGCTGGCGAAACAACTGGAGAATCGGCGGGAAGACCCGGACGAGGTCGATCTACAGACGCTGCTCGCGAGGGCGCGCTCCCCGGCCGAAGGCGCGGAGGGTGCGGGCGAGGCCCTGTCGGCCCTGCACAGGCGGGCCGCGCTGTGCACGACGCCGCTGGCCTTCGCCTTGCTCGGCGTGGGCCTCGGCCTGCGCGCGCGCCGCGGCGGGAGGGGGCTGGCCGTGCTGCTCTCCCTCCTCTCAATGCTCCTCTACTATTTCGTCTTCATCGGCGGCGACTACCTCGTGAGGGTGGGGGCGGCGTCGCCGGCCCAAGGGGCTTGGCTCGCCACGGGTCTGGCCTTTCTGGCCGGCTGGGGGCTGCTTGCGACCGCCGACAGAACAATCTACGGACTCTCAATCTTCGGCCTCGGACGCGGCAGGCGGGGGGGCGAGGCCTCGGACGCGACGGCCAAACGCCCCACCAGGCCGCGCGCGGGCCGCCGCTTTTTCCTGATCTCGGGGCTTTTGGATCGCGGCATCGCGCTCTCCTTCGCCCTTTATTTCTCGGCGGCGATCTTCGTCATGGTCGGCGTCTTCCTCGTCTTCACGGTCTTCGAACTGCTGCGCTTCATCGCCGTGTCCGGCGCGGGCGCGGGCGTGGTCGCGCGCTACCTCTGGTACCTCGTGCCGCTCGCTGTCCTGAGCGTGACCCCGATCTGCGCGCTCGTCGCGGGGCTGGTCACCTACACGCTGATGGCGCGGCGGCGCGAGACTGTGGCGTGGTGGGCCTGCGGGCAGAGCCTCTACCGCATGGCCCTCCCGGCGTGCGCCCTCGCGGCGCTGTTGAGTTGGGGCTACTGGGTCGTGCAGGAGAAGGTGCTGCCGGGGGCGAACCGGAGGCAGGACGCGTTGCGCCTGCAGATCCGCGGCGGGCCGAGCAGGGCTTCGATGTCCGGCGGCCTGCAGTGGCTAGCGCCGACGGACAGGAGCATTTACGCCTACACTGTCGCGGGGCGGGCTGATGAGTTGGGGTCGCCCTCCGCCTACCTGTTCGACGCCGAGGGGGTGCATTTGCGGCGCGTCATTACCGGCGAGCGGGCGCGGGTTGAAGGCGCGGGGCTGCGTGTGGAGCAGGCGGCGGTTCTCGATCTGGCCGGGCGCAGTCTCCGGCCCGCGCCCTCGGTCGAGGTGGGAGAGGCGGTGGCGGTCGAACTGTTTAAGCCTTTGCTTATCCCGGCGTCGGCGCTTAACAGCGCCGAATTAAGCGAATACATAAAACTGCTCAAGCTGCGGGAGTCCGGCCGCGCAGAGGTCGCGTCATACCTCGTAGCTAGGGAGCGGCGCATGGTCGACCCGCTCGCGCCGCTCGTGATGACCGTCATCAGCATCCCGCTGGCGACGATCTTCGGGCGGCGCTCCGCCGTCAAATCCCTCTTCGCCGCCGTCGTGCTCGGAATAACCTTCTGGGGCGGGGCCAGCCTGTTTCAGCAGTTAGGCAATTACGGCCTGATACCGCCGACCGTGGCCGCCTTCGCCCTCCCACTACTATTCACCACCATCGGGGCCTACATCTTTTCCCGAACGGGAACCTAAAGAAGTCTGTCCAGAACAATCAGGGGCAGACTGAAGATTTCAAACTTCAGTCTGCCCCTGATTGTTTTTTAATGGCGCAGAGGCGCAGGTTTCCAGGAATTTTATCGGACGCTTACGTCCCCGTTTCCCAGCTCGACAGATATTCGGTCTGCTCCGGCGTCAGGGTGTCGATCTGCAAACCCAGCGCACGCAGCTTGAGGCTGGCGATCTCCGTGTCAACCTCCTCGGGCAGCACGTGCACGCCCGCCTTGAGGCTCCCACGGTTTTTGACCAGATATTCGGCCGAGAGTGCCTGATTGGCGAAACTCATGTCCATCACGCTGGCCGGGTGCCCCTCGGCCGCGGCCAGATTGATGAGCCGCCCCTCGCCCAGCACGATGATCCTGTTGCCGTTCGACTCCAGCGCGAACTCCTCTACGAAGGGGCGCAGAGAGACGGGCGGCTTCGACATCTCCCGCAGGGCTTTCAGGTTCAACTCCAGATCGAAGTGGCCGCTGTTGCAGACGATCGCCCCGTCCTTCATCTCCCGGAAGTGGCTCTCGTCTATGACGTGGCGGTTGCCGGTCACGGTGATAAAGATGTCGCCGAGCGGGGCCGCGTCGCGGATCGTCATGACGCGGAAGCCGTCCATCGCCGCCTCGACCGCCTTGATCGGATTGACTTCCGTTACGACGACGTTCGCGCCCATCCCGCGCGCGCGCATCGCCACGCCCTTCCCGCACCAGCCGTAACCCACGACGACCACAGTCCTCCCCGCGATCAGAATATTGGTCGCGCGTATGACCCCGTCGATCGTGGACTGACCCGTGCCGTAGCGGTTGTCGAAAAAGTGCTTCGTCTGCGCGTCGTTGACGGCCATGGCGGGGAAGGTGAGGACGCCGGCCCGCTCCATCGCCTGCAGGCGCACGATCCCGGTCGTCGTCTCCTCCGTCGAGCCGATAATCTCGGGGACTAAGTCCTTGCGCTCTTTGAAGAGGGTCGCCACCACGTCCGAGCCGTCGTCGATGATGATGTGGGGCGCGAAATCCAGCGCCGTGCGGACGTGGCGGCTGTAGGTCTCGGTCGATTCGCCCTTGATGGCGAAGACGGGAACCTGCGCGTGGCTGACCAGCGACGCGGCCACGTCGTCCTGCGTCGAGAGCGGGTTGGAGGCGATCAACATGGCCTCCGCGCCGGCCGCCTGAAGCGTCAGGACGAGATTCGCCGTCTCGGTCGTGACGTGCGCGCAGGCCACCAGACGGACGCCCGCCAGCGGCTTCTCCCGCGCGAATTTCTCGCGGATCAGGCGCAGGACGGGCATTTCGCGCTCCGCCCACTCGATCCTGCGCCGCCCTTCGGCCGCCAGAGAGATGTCTTTAATGTCGTATGAAGCCGTGCCAACTGAACTCATCTGTTCGTTTCGCCTCTCTTCGAGATTTAGATACCGGCCGCGGCACGCAAAGCCTCGGCCTTGTCGGTCTGCTCCCAAGTGAAGCCATCCTCGGAGCGACCGAAATGTCCGTAAGCTGCCGTCTTCCTATAGATTGGGCGGCGCAGCTTAAGGTCGCGTATGATGCCTTGCGGGGTCAGGTCGAAGGCATCCCTCACGAGGGACGCGAGCTTATCCTCCGCGATGCGCCCCGTGCCGCTCGTATCGATTAGCACGGAGACGGGGTCTGCAACCCCGATCGCGTATGCCAGTTGCACCAGACAGCGTTCGGCCAGCCCCGCGGAGACCACATTTTTGGCGATGTAGCGGGTCATGTAGGCCGCCGAGCGGTCAACCTTCGTCGGGTCTTTGCCGGAGAAGGCCCCGCCGCCGTGTGGCGCGTAGCCGCCGTAGGTGTCAACGATGATCTTGCGACCCGTCAGTCCCGCGTCGCCCTGCGGCCCGCCCGTAACGAACCTGCCGGTCGGGTTGATGTGAAGCTTGGTCGTCGAGTCGAGCAGTTCAGGCGAAATGGTGGGCTTGATCACTTCAGAGATTACTTCATCTCTGAGTCGATCTGTTTCCACGTCAGGGTCGTGCTGCGTCGAGATGACGACGGTTTCGACCCGGAAAGGGCGGCCGTCCCTGTATTCGACCGTGACCTGAGATTTCCCGTCCGGCCTTAAGTAGTCCAGCTTGCCGGCGCGCCTGACCTCGGACAGGCGGAAAGAGAGCTGGTGGGCCAGCTGGATGGGCAAGGGCATCAACTCGGGCGTCTCCCGGCAGGCGAAGCCGAACATCAGCCCTTGGTCGCCGGCCCCGCCCGGATCGACGCCCATGGCGATGTCGGGCGACTGTCGGCCGATAGCCGTCAGGACGCTGCAAGTGTCGCAATCAAAGCCGTACTTGGCGCGCGTATAACCTATTTCTCGAACTGTTTCACGTGCCACTTGCGCGTAATCGATGAATGCGTTCGTCGTAATCTCACCCGCGAGGATGATCAGTCCGGTGGTGACGAGCGTCTCGCAAGCGACGCGGCCCGTCTCGTCCTTTCGCAAAATCTCGTCTAAAACGGCGTCGGAAATTTGGTCTGCGATCTTATCGGGGTGTCCCTCCGTGACCGATTCGGACGTAAACAGGTAAGCGCCGGTCCTACTCAAAACAGACTCTCCTTTGTTGATTGGTGTCGCTTAACTTGAGGCAAAAGACCGCGTACTGTAGCAACGGGCCTAGAGCATGTCAAGCTTCGCACCCGACTTCACACCCGCACGGGCTTGCCCAACAGAACAAAATTGGCACTGGATATTGTATCCGGCAGCATGTGGCGCTACTGTACTGTTGGGTAAAGCCCTTACGACATAATATTCATTATCAGACACGGGGAATATTATTGGAGATCTACTTTTCGGCCTTCTCTTTTCGGTCGTCATTGCTGTTGTCGCCGCGCGATTTGGCTCGTGGGTGGAATGTTTCGTAGGCGTGACGCAGATGCTGGTTGGTGATGTGTGTGTAAATCTGCGTCGTGCCGAGGTCGCTGTGGCCGAGTAGCGTCTGAACGGAGCGTGAGTCAGCGCCTCTTTGCATCAGGTGGGTCGCAAAACTGTGGCGCAGGCTGTGCGGGCTGACACCGTGAAGGCCCAGCGGCCCGGTGTATTTCTTGATCAGTTGCCAGACATCTTGGCGCGTTAACGCCTCTCCGCTTTTCCGCAAAAATAACTTGGCCGCGGCTTTATCACCCTGTAGCGCCGGACGAACTTTCAGATACTCCCTAACAAAACCGAGCGCACTCCTTCCGACCGGAATGAACCTCTGTTTGCTGCCCTTGCCGCGACAGGTGACGATTCCCCGTTCGAGATCGAGGTCGGCCGGCGTTAGCCCGACCGCTTCTGAAACGCGCAAGCCCGTCGCGTAGATGAGTTCCAGAATGGCCCGGTCACGCAGGCCCTCGACGGTGCCTAAGTCCGGGCCGCGCAACAGGTCTTCCAACTCGTCTTCGGACAAAAATGAAGGCAGGTGTTGGGGCAGTTTCAGCGAGAGCAGTTCGGAGGTGGGATCATCCGTGATAAAACCGTCGCGTAAGAGAAATTTATAAAACCCCTTCACGCTCGAAATCGCGCGCGCTATCGAGCGCGGCGACAGGCCGGACTCGGAGAGCGATTTCACCCAGCGGCCGATCTCTGGCCGCGAGAGGTTCTGAATCTCGACGCCGAAGCTTTCCGCGAAGGCTTCGAGCTTCTCCAAATCGCGCCGGTAACTGTGCAGTGTGTTCGCCGACAGCCCTTTTTCGACACGCAGGAAAGACAGGTGCTCCTGTATGAAGTTTCGCCGCTTCATGTGCTGACAGCCGAGACTCCTTCCCCTAGTCTTCCTTGACGCGGGGCGCGCCCGTACCCTAAATTGTTCCGCTTTATGGCTATAAAAATTGAGCTACAGACAGAGGCGAAGCTCCCCTCAAACGTCAAACAGCAGATTTCGAGTGTTCTGGACACTTTGCCGCGCGAGCACCTGCGCGGAATCGAGCGTGTCCGAATCGTCGATTCGATTAACGACCCGCGAATCAGAATCCCCCAAAAGATCGATCTGCCCGGCCTCTACCACCCGCGGCAAGGCACGCAGCCCGCTTGGATTGAGATAGCCGCTAACGCCCTGTTGCCCCCCAAACAGGCTTTTCATAAGCGGCTCATGTCAAAGCTCTCTTTTAAAAGCAACGTCGCGGCCTTGACCATCTCGCTCGTGGGCCAGCATTACCACCTGACCATGCGTCACTCGCTAAAGAAGGGTCAGCTCGAACCGGCCATCCGCGCCTACACCGAGAAGCACCTGAAGTTGTGGGGCAACAGACAGAGCGGCTGGCGCGCGCGAATTTTTAAACCTCTTCAGCCGACGTTTGAGAAGTGGGCCAAGGCGCTACAGCGGCAGGCTGCTCAAGAGAAGAAGAAAAGCGCAAACAGGTAAGCACAGTCACTAGTCGTTTCCGGAAATTACTGACGGACTAGGACTTTCAACGTTATCGGACTCGACCGGAATCTTCTCCGCAGGCAATTCCCCAACTTTTTCCAGCGCCGCTTCCAACGCCGAGCGGAGTTCTGATTCACTAACGTCGCCGGATTTGAAACGCACCTCGACCCTGTAATTTTTCGCAGGGTCGAGGTGCGTGAAGACGTAGGGCTGAGCTTTATCGCCTTCCTGCCTCCCCTCAATCTTCGCCCGCCTCGCCGCGCGAGCCTCGTCCCTGTTCAGATTCTTCGAAGTGATCTCTTCGAGCAGATGTATCATCGAGCTTTCGTCGGGCTGGCGGATAATCTGTAGCAGCGTCGATTTGGCGTTAATGTCGGCGCGCCGACAAACCTCACGTATTTTCTCAGGCATCGACGCAATCGAGAGGGCTTCCGTCACGGTCGTCCGGCTCTTCCCGACCTTCTTCGCCACGTCGTCGTGCGTGTAGCCGAACTTCTCACACAGGGCCGCCAACCCGTCGGCCTCCTCCCACGCGGTCAAATCTTTGCGCTGCATGTTTTCGATCAGCGCGATCTCCGCCACGGTCTTCTCGTCGACATCCATCTCGATGCAAGGGACTTCACGCAAGCCCGCCGCCTTCGACGCGCGCCAACGGCGCTCGCCCGCGATGATCATCCAGCGCCCCGTGGCGCGCGAAGGCTTGACCAGAAGTGGTTCGAGCACCCCTTTTTCCTTGATAGAGGCGGTTAGTTCGGTCAAATCGCCGATCTCGACGCGTGGCTGTTGGGGGTTGGGGTCGAGTAGCTCCAGCGCAATGAGTCGTCCGACCGCGGCCGAGCGATGTCCCGCCAATTCTTCGACGTAATGCGCGTCGTGCCTCATCGTTAGCCCCGCCGGCAAGCCTCTTTTAGACACGTTTGATTACCTCTTCACAGAGTTTGGCGTACTCGAAAGCCCCTGACGATTGCGGCGCGAAAGAAAAGATCGACTCCTTGTAGGCCGGCGCTTCTTCCAGCCTGACGCTCTTCGTAATCACCGTCTCGAACAGCTGGGAGCCGAAGACCTTGCGGATTTGCTCATGCACCTCGCGCGCGAGCGTAGTCCGGCGGTCGTGCAGCGTCACGACGGCCCCGAGGACGTTCAGATTTGGGTTGGGCCGGGCCTTGACTTTCTCAATGGTTTCAAGGAGATCGTCCGTGCCTTCTAAAGCAAAATATGAAGACTGAATGGGGATGAGAACATGCGTCGCGGCGACCAGCGCGTTTACCGTGATCAGTCCGAGCGTCGGCGGCGTGTCGATGACGATGACGTCGTACTTCGAGCGGAGCGGCTCAAGGCGGTCTTTCAGCCTGAAGGGGGCGTCGAAGTCTCCGACCAGCTTCGATTCGAGTTTCGCAAGGTTGATGCGCGCGGGGATGATGTCTAGGTTCTGGACGGGGCTATGGTAGATATAGCCGTCCCAGACGGACGCACCGTCAACCATCATGTCGTAGGTGGATAAGTTGACGGACGCGGGCGCGAGGAACGAGAGGGAGCTGTTGCCCTGTGGGTCCATGTCGAGCAACAGGACGCGGCTTCCCTTCTGCGCGAAGGCCGCCGCCAAGTTGATCGCGGTGGTGGTTTTGCCCACCCCGCCTTTCTGATTCGCGATTGCGATGACGGCGTTCAGCTAATTCCCCTCCCTCAATTTTTGAACGAGAAGTTAACTCACCCAATCGCCCCGCTACATCGGCAAATCCCCCGCCTCGCCGATCACGTCCGGCCACTCGTCTTCTTCGTCGCCCTTCGCGCCTTCTTCCTCTTGGCCGCTCACGACGCTCCGCGAAGCCTGAATCACTTCTTCGTTGACGAAAATTGGGCAGTCGGCACGAAGCGCGAGGGCGATGGCGTCGGAAGGGCGCGCGTCGAGACTGATTGACTCCCCTTCGCCGTTCCTCATCTCGATGACGGCGAAGAAGGTGTTGTCCCGAAGTTCCGTGACGACCACGCGACTGACCTCCGCCCCCATCTCGACGATCAGGTTGCGCAGGAGATCGTGCGTCATCGGCCTCTGCGGGGCGATCTTTTCGATTTCGAGGGCGATGGCGTTGGCCTCGTAGGCCCCGACCCAGATGGGCAGCATCAGGTCGCTGTTCACGTCCTTCAGGATGATGATCGGCGTCCCGCTGTTCGGGTCCATCATCAGACCACGGATTTTAACTTCAATCTCCACGACTCCACCTCGATAGAAGTCACGCGAGAGCGACAGCGCGCCTTCACGCCTGCGCCCCGTAGAGGCTGTGAGATTTCAACTCCTGAATTCGGACGGCGACTATCTGTCCGATCAACTTCTCTTCGCCGGGGAAGTTGACCACCTTGTTGCAGGTGGAATGACCCGTCAAATCGGTCTTCGAGCGCGTGCTCGTTCGTTCGACCAGAACGGAAAGATTTTGCCCGACATGTCTGCCCCAAGCGCGCTGCTGTATCTCTTTCTGTAAATCCTCAAGGGCCTTGAACCTGCTCGTTTTTTCCTCTTCGGAAACGCTGTCGGACAGCTTGGCAGCGGGCGTCCCCTTCCTCTCGGAATACTTGAAGATGTAGATGCTATCGAATTGACAGCGTTCGACTAAGCGTAACGTCTCTTCGAAATCTTCGACGGTCTCACCGGGAAAGCCGACGATTATATCACTGGTAAGCGAATAATCCCTGCGCGCGTTCTTGACGGCCTCGATCCGCCCGAAGTAGTCGCCGGATTTATAGCCGCGCCGCATCGCCCTGAGTATCTTGTCGCTGCCCGACTGCACGGGGAGGTGAATCCAATTACATAGGTTTTCGTTTTCGTCCATCGCCGCGACGATATCCGGGTGAAAGTCCCTCGGGAAAGAGGTCGTGTACTTGATTCTGGGCATCCCGGTCGCGGCTACGGCCCGCAGGAGGCGGGAGAAAGGCGTCGCCCCCGGATATCCGAGGAGTTCCCTATCAGTCTTCGGCCTGTAGCTGTTTACATTCTGTCCGATCAGTTGGACTTCCTTATAACCGTCAGCCTGAAGCCTGCGCACGTCCTCCACGATCTCCGCGGCGGGGCGGCTGCTCTCGCGCCCTCTCGAATACGGAACGATGCAGTATGTGCAGAACTTATTACAACCTTCAACGATCGGCACGAACGCCACGTGCGGCGAGCGACGGTCAACCGGAGAGACATCCCAGTTGGCGTTATCGCCGCGCTCCCCGGTGTCGATGACGGGGCCGCCTCCCTCCCTTGCCCGCTCGATCAATTCGGGCAGGCGGTCGGTCGCGCGCGTCCCCACAACCATCCGCACGGCCGGAGCACTTTCCAAAACCCCCCGCCCTTCGAGCTGCGCGACGCAGCCCATCACACCGATCAGAGGCTCCCGGCCTCCGCCATCTTTCCGCACCTCCCCGATGCGGTTAAAGACTTTCTGCTCGGCCTTCGCGCGCACCGAGCAGGTGTTGAAGAGCAGTACGTCTGCCTGTCGAGAAGTCTCCGCCAGCTCATACCCCGCGGCGCGCAAGCGTGCCGCGGCTCGCTCCGAGTCTGCCACGTTCATCTGGCAACCGAAATTTTCGATGTAAACCTTACCCTTTGCCATGAATCGATCCTGAACAGCGGGTCGGAGTTTAACAGAATTTCTTCGCGGGAAGCGAGAGACTTTACCTAAGGTATTCAGAAGCGCGCCGACTTCTCGCAAAATCAGGACGTAAAAGTTCACTACCCAACCGCCCTATTTCACACGCGCAAGGTAAGGTAGTTAAAGAATCGCTTCATGTTAACGGCGCTTCAGTTAACGAGACACTTTAACTGCCACGCATTTCGCTAACTTCAATAGTTATGCTGAAGGACTTCAACATAATGCTATTCATTACCTGAGAAAACACTTTAGAAGTATCACTTGAGCGTGATTTTCAGAGATTCTACCCTTGACCTATGACAACCATGAATATAGTATGAACTGCTTTTTAGGCTGCTACTTTGAGGAGAGATTCCGACTATGTCATTCAATAAAATTACTCTGGTGGGCAACTTGGGCCGCGACCCTGAACTCCGTTATACGCCTCAGGGGACACCCGTTTGCAGCTTCACCCTAGCGACTAACGAGCGGAGGAAGGACAAAGCCGGTGAGACGCAGGACATCACCACTTGGTTCCGCGTGACCTTGTGGGGGCGTCAGGCCGAGACCGCATCACAGTATCTGACGAAGGGGCGGCCCGTCTACGTGGAAGGGCGCTTGAGGGTCGAGGAGTGGACAGACCGTGATGGCAAAGCGCGTCACACGCTCGAAGTCCACGCGACGGACATGCAGTTTATCGGCACGAGGGGCGAAGAAGGAGGCCAGAGCCACGCGCGAAGTGACGCAGCCGGTTCATCCTCCGGCAGAGGCCCGGCTCCCGAACCGGACATTAACGACGACGACATCCCTTTTTAAGCCGCATGTCGGCCCGCCGACACTTAATGTAATCTGTTCAGTCTGTTCTAGAGCTAGTTTGTGAATCCCAAAGCCCTGAGCTTCTTGTAACGCAGGGCTTGCCGCTGGGCGTCGGACAGGGCCTCCTGTCGCTTCAAGAATTCGCCCAGCGCAGAGTCGAGTAGTTGCGCCGTTTTGGAAACGTCCGCGTGCGCGCCGCCCGCAGGCTCCGCCACGACTCTGTCCACCACACCCAGCGCATTTAAATCCTGAGCGGTCAGCTTCAGACTTTCGGCTGCGAGCGCTGACTGATTTGAATCCTTCCAAAGAATAGCGGCGCACCCCTCCGGCGAGATCACAGAGTAAATCGCATTCTCCAGCATCAACACGGCATCGCCCACGCCAATCGCAAGCGCCCCGCCGGATCCGCCTTCGCCGACAATTGTAACGATCACCGCAACCTTCAACTTTGCCATCACCAGAAGATTTTTGGCAATCGCCTCAGCCTGTCCGCGCTCTTCAGCGTCGATGCCGGGGTAAGCGCCCGGCGTATCCACGAAAGTAAGAATCGGTCGGTTAAACTTTTCCGCCAGCCTCATCAGGCGCAGGGCCTTACGGTAGCCCTCGGGTTTAGGCATCCCGAAGTTTCGGTAGCGGCGCTGCTTGGTATCCCTTCCCTTCTGTTGGCCGATAACAGTCACTTCCTTGCCGTGATACGAGGCTAGGCCGCAGACGAGCGCCGGGTCTTCGGCGTAGCGCCGGTCGCCGTGAACCTCGACGAATTCATCGAAAATGTGCTCGACGAGATCGAGCACGTACGGCCGTTCGGGGTGGCGCGCGATTCTGACGCGCTCGATTGCGCTCAACTGTTCGCTGGGCATGGCGTTCAAGGGAGCAATTTTTCGCCCGCTACCTTCCTCTCGTAACAAACATGATAGATACGAAATCGCTTAATATCTTGATTAAGCGATTGCTTATTACAGTTGTATAAATGTTACCTATTCCCACTCAATCGTGCTCGGCGGCTTGGAACTGATGTCCAGAACGACGCGGTTAATTCCCCGCACCTCTGAGACTATTCTCGAAGAGACGCGGGCCAACAGATCGTGCGGCAGGCGCGCCCAGTCGGCTGTCATCCCGTCCAGACTCGTGACGGCCCTCAGGGCGATTACTTTTTCGTAGGTGCGGAAATCCCCCATCACGCCGACCGTCGAGACCGGGAGCAGTACGGGGAAGGCTTGCCAGACAGAATCGTAGAGGTTGGCGAAACGCAGCTCTTCTTCCAGAATTCTGTCAGCCGCCCTGACGATCCGCAGGCTGTCGTCCGTGACTTCGCCGACGATCCTGACCGCCTGACCCGGCCCCGGGAAGGGGTGCCGCGTCAAGATTTCCTCCGGGACTTTCAGGTCGCGTCCCAGAGAGCGCACCTCGTCTTTGAACAGTTCCCGGAGCGGTTCGATCAGTTTCAACTTCATCTGCGCCGGCAGGCCACCCACGTTGTGATGGCTTTTAATCACGGCGGAAGGCCCCCCCCGGTAGGAAACCGATTCGATCACGTCCGGGTAGAGCGTCCCTTGCACCAGGAACTCGACGCCGCCCAGTTCAGCGGCTTCCTCCTCGAACACCTCTATGAAAACGCGGCCGATGATGCGCCTTTTTTCTTCGGGGTCGGTGACCCCTCTGAGGGCGCTCAGGAAGCGCTCGTGCGCATCCACGCCGCGGACGTTCAGGCTCATCCGCCTGCCGTACAGCTCACAAGTGGTCTCGAATTCGCCCTCCCTCAACAGGCCGGTGTTGACGAAAATACAAGATTGATTGGCCCCCACCGCCTCGTGAACCAGAGCCGCCGCGACCGTGGAGTCCACCCCGCCGGAGAGGGCGCAAACGACCCTCCCCTCCCCGACCCGCTGTCTTATCAGCTCGACCTGCTCCTGAATGATCGAGGCCGCCGTCCAGTCGGCCCGCGCGTCGCAAATCGAGAGGACGAAGTTTCTGAGGACTTCGGCCCCGAGCGGAGTGTGCGTCACTTCGGGGTGAAACTGGACACCGAATATGCGCCTGCTTAAGTCCTCACAAGCGTTAAGCGCCCCTTCGGTCTCCGCTGTGGCACGGAAGCCCGGGGGCAGCGTGGTGACGTAGTCCCCGTGACTCAACCAGACATCTAATTCCTCCGGGAGGCCTTTGAATAAAGGGCTTTCCGGCTCGGTCACCCGCAGACGCGAGTAGCCGTACTCCCTGTTCCCCGAAGGGCGCACCTCGCCGCCGAAATCGGCGGCGAGGAGTTGAAAGCCGTAGCAGATGCCGAGGATCGGGCAGTTGATGTCACGGTGGTAGCTATCCGGGAGGTGCGGGGAGCCTTCGTCGTACACAGACGAAGGGCCGCCCGACAGGATGAGACCCTTCGGGCCGTGACCTAGCACTTCTTCGAACGGCGTATCGAACGGGAGGATTTTACAGTAAACCCCGAACGACCTGATCCGGCGAGCGATCAGCTGGGTGTACTGCGAACCGAAATCCAGTATTATCACCGTGTCGTGAGTGACCGCGTCTCCCAAAACAGTCCCCTCCCCTGCCGGCCTCCATTAATCTTTGAACTGCTCGAAGGTGCAGGATTATGGCACGGGCGCGGTTGACTTACAACTTAGGCTTTTTCGGCTTTAATCTGGACTGGCTAAATCTAAGTACCGATTTATGTGGGTTTTAGGCGGCAAAATGGCGGGGGCGCTGTGCTCCCTTTCGGTTCTCATCCTTTTGGCCGCGGGGGCGGGCGCGGAGGGCGGCCCCATCTCCCTGTCCCGCCCGCTCGTCGTCAGGTGGTCGTACGAGACCCGGCAACTCACGTCCCAGACGCCCGCCGCGTTCGCCGACGTGCTCTACGCCCCGCTGGCCGGGGGCGTGGTCGCGGCCGTGCGGCCGCAGGACGGCCAACTCCTGTGGCGCAGCGAGACGGGCGGGGAGATTTCCGCCTCCCCCGCCGCGGACGAGCGCGGGGCTTACGTCGGCTCCGAGCTGAGCGCGGAGGGGCGCGACGCTTCGGCCGTGTACACCAAAGGGGTCGTCAGGGCTTTGAGCCGAACCAGCGGCGTCACCCTCTGGACGCGCACCTTGCCGAACCCTCTGGAGGGCGCGCTCGTCCTCGGCGAAGGGCTGCTGCTCGGCGCCGCGTCCGACGGGCGCATATACGCGCTGGACAGGGCGACGGGCACGCCGGTTTGGATAACCAAGACCGAGCACTCGTTCCGCTCCGCCCCGAGCGTGTCCGACGGCAGACTCATTCTGGCGAGCGAGGATGGCTATCTGCTCGTCGTCGCGCCCAAGACCGGGGCAATCGTCCGGCGTTATCAGACGGGAAATTCGCAGGCCGCCCCCTTCTCGGTGGCCGGGAAGACAATCTACACCGGATCCGCCGACGGCTACGTGACCGCTCTCAGGGATTCGGGCGGGCGGCTGGAGACCCTGTGGCGCAGGCGCGCAGGCACTTCGGTGCAGACGCTCACGTCCGCGCCCGCGGGGCTGCTCGTCGCCTCGCGCGACAACTTCGTCTATTTCCTGTCCCACCGCAACGGCGACCGGCTGTGGAAGAAGCAGTTGCCGGGCCGCGTCGCGGGCGCGCCGGTAGTCGGCTCCGACAGCGCGCTGTTCGCGCTCCTCGGCGGCGAGGTCTGCGTCGCGCTCTCGCTCGCGGACGGCAAACAGGTGAACACGCTGGCGCTCGGCGAGGGCAACGCCCCCAGCACGCCGCCGCAACTCGTCGGCCCCTACGTGATCGTCCCGACGCGCAACGGCCTCATCGCCTTCGCGCCTTCCGACACAAAGCAGTAGCCGCGCGCCGAACGGCCGACGCGATCAGGCCCCGTAACGTCCGCCCGCGGGCGGGCGTTGCGGGCCGCCTTCGTCGGCCGCTGTTTCGTCAGAGGAGTCCTGCGCCGTCAGGCGCGTGAGAGGCGCGGGCGGAGCAGGCCGTAGAGCCGCATCAGCAGGCCGTGGAGGATGTAGAGGGCGATGAGCGTGACGAGGACGTAGCGCGAGAAGAGCCAGACGAGCATGCCGACGGCGATGACGCCGAGGATGACGAGGCGCGTGCTGCGCTTTTTGGCCCCGATCGTCTTGAAGCTCGAATAGCGGACGGTGCTCACCATCAGGACGGCGAGCAGCGCGACCGCGCCCATCAGCAGCCCGCCGTAGAGCCGGCTCAGATCGGGGCCGTAGTCGGAGAGCGGGAGCGGGGCGAAGTGGACGAGCGCGGCGATGAAGCCGCCGGCCATCGGGATCGGCAGGCCGACGAAGTTCTTCTTATCGACCTTGGCCGTGCCTTCGGCGAGGACGCGCGGGCGCGTGGCCTGCACGTTGAAGCGCGCGAGGCGGAACGCGCCGCAGATCAGGAACATGAAGGAGAGGAACCACCCCAAGGTGTGCGCCTTGCTGCCGTCGGCGAAGGCCGTGCCGTAGCCCCACGCGTAGGCGAGGACGGCGGGCGCGATGCCGAAGGTAAGCACGTCGGCCAGCGAGTCCAACTGGATGCCGATCTCCGTGGTCGTCTTCGTCATGCGGGCGATGCGGCCGTCGAGCGCGTCGAAGACGACGGCCCAGCCGATGGCCTGCGCGGACTTGTCGAACAGCAGGGCGGCGCGCTCAAGCTCCGGCACCGTCCCGCCCTCGACGAGCTGGAAGCCGCGCAGCGCGCCCATGACGGCGTAAAAGCCCATGCCGATGTTCGCCGCGGTGAAGGCCGAGGGGATGACGTACAGCCCCTTGCGCAGGCCGCGCCGCTCCCGCGCGTCGGGAGACGCCTCGTGTTCGTTCAAGACCTCGCTCACCCGCGCAGCCTCCCGACGACGGTGAGGCCGCCCCGCACCTTGTCGCCGATCCGGGTCGTCACCTCGATCTCGGCCGGCAGGATCAGGTCGGTGCGCGAGCTGAACTTGATCAGGCCGAAGCGTTCGCCGAGCGCGAGTTTGTCGCCCGGCTTCGACCAGCAGACGATGCGGCGCGCGAGCACGCCGGCGATCTGCTTGCAGACGACCGTCACGCGCGGGCCGCGGATCGTCAGGCTGTTCTGCTCGTTGACGAGGCTGGCCTCGCTGCGCGTCGCGATCACGAAGCGGCCCTTCGTGTAGGTCACGTCCGTCACCTCGCCCGCGATGGGCGCGCGGTTGACGTGCACGTCGAAGACGCTCAGGAAGATGCTGACGACGGTCGGCGAGTGCGGGTCTGCCGGGTCGAGCGGCGAGACGCGCGTGACGCGCCCGTCGGCCGGCGCGACGACGAGGGTCTCGTCGGCGGGC
>DATCVD010000557.1:0-2494 GCA_036567125.1 Pyrinomonadaceae bacterium
GGCCGGCATCTGGGGCGCGAGCTTCGCGGCGGCGGCCGCCAAGCGCGCGGCCTCGTTCGTGCGCTCCATGCTCAGGTAGAACGGGGCGAGCGCGAGCAGGCGGCGCGGGTTCGCCTTCACCCTCCGCTCGATGCGGCCCGCCAGATCGAAGGCCGCCTCGCGCTGGCCCAACAGGTAGAGGTTGGCGGGGAGCTGCGAGACGACCTCGACGAACAGGCGGTCGCTCATGTCGTCGGGCGCGACGCGCACGGCCTGACGGAACAACTCGACGCCGCGCGCCGCGTCGCCCGCGCGCAGCCGCTCGTCGGCGAAGGCCGCCAGCGAGCCGACCATGTGCTCGATGGCGCGCAGCTCCAGCGCGTCCGGCATCTCCCCGTCGAGAAACTCCTCCAGCTCCGCGACGCGCTCCCACGCCGGCAGCTTCAGGATCTCTTCGAGCCGCGCCTTCAGAGCCGCCTCGTCGGCCGGCGCGGCCGCCTCACCTTCCGCCCGCGCCTCGCCCGCGGCCGGCTTCTTCGTCGCGGCCGCGGGATTCTTCGCCGCGGGCGTCGCCTTCCGCTGCGCCGGCCGCTTCGTCTCGTCCTGCGCGGACGCGTCCGGGGCGGCGAAGGCGAGCAGCAAACAGCAAACGGCGAGCGCCGGGCGGCACGACTGTTTAAAATTCTTCGGGTTCATAATTCTTTAAGAGCTGTTAGCTGTTAGCTGTTAGCTGTTAGCTGTTAGCTGTTAGCTGTTAGCCGGAAGAAATCAGCTTTCGTTCTGGCTTCTTTCGTCCCGGCTTCGGTTCTTGGTTTAGCTAACAGCCAACAGCTAACAGCTAACAGCTTCATTTCGCGAACGCTTCGCGGAGCACGCGGCCCGTCGAGTTGGTGGGCGCGCTCAGGCGGAGCAGCGCGGCGAGCGTCGGCGCGATGTCGGCCGGCGTGGCCTCCTCGCTGCGGCGGCCGGGCGCGAGGCCCGCGCCCATGATCACGACGGGGACGTGCGTGTCGTAAGAGTAGGGCGAGCCGTGCGTCGCCGGGAGCACGTAGTTGCCCTCCGAGAGGTACTTGTAAGGCTCCGTGACGAGGACGAGATCGCCGCCGCGGCGCGGGTGGTAGCCGTGCAGCACGCGGCGCGCGACCGCGTCGGTCGGATCGACCGACGCGGCGAGTAGCTCCGTCCGCGTGAAGTAGCGCACGACGCCCGGCACAGTCAGCAGGGCTTCGCCCGCGACGCGCTCGATCTCGCGCCGCTCCACCCGGTCGCGCGCGAGCGCCGCGGTGTTGAAGAAGATGTTGCCGTTCAGCATCGAGTCGAGCACGTAGTCGGCCGTCGTGTCCTTGTCGTCCGACTTCGAGAAGCGCGCGCGCACCGCCGCCCTGATCGCGGTCAGGAGCGCGCTGCTGCTGATGCGCCCGCCCGGCAGGCCGAGCGCGGCCGCGTGTTCGGGGATCGGCGCGCAGCCGTGGTCGGACGAGAAGGCGACGAGCGTGTGCGCGAGGCCGACGCGCGCCTCGACGTGATCGAGCAGCGCGCCGATCTGCCGGTCGACGCTGAGCACGCCGTCCATCGCCTCGTGGCTGTACGGGCCGAAGCGGTGGCCGATGTAATCGTTGGCGGAGAAGCTGACGGTCAGAACGTCCGTGTCGGCGTCGCGGCCGAGCGCCTCGTTGTCGATGGCCTGTTTGGCGAACTCGACGAGCAGATCGTTGCCGAAAGGCGTGTAGTCGATGGCCCCGTAGAAGGCAGGGCTTGGCGCGTCCGCGCCGCCGGTCAACTTGTGCGGGAAGCTGTTCGTGTCGCCGCGCACGTTGCCGATGTTCTCCCACGGCGGCGCGTCGAGGCCGGCGCGGCGCAGGTACTCCCCGTTGGAGCCGAGCAGGTATTCCCAGTTCGCGCCGAAGAGTTTGTCGGCCGGTCGCGCGTCGTTGTACCGCTTGACCCACGCCGGGAGCTCGTCGAAGTAGTAGGTGGACGAGACCATGCTCCCGGTCTGCGTGCTGAACCAGTAGGCGGCCGAGGCGTGGCGGCCGGCGGGCAGGATGGCGCTGCGGTTCTTGCTCGATATGCCGATCACTTTCGAGCGGCCGGCGGTCGCGAGGCGCAGCTCGTCGCCGAGGGTCGAGGCCGCGAGGCGGCGCGGGCTGGCGGGCAGCTCGTTCGGGCCGCCGCCCAAGATTTGATAACGCGTCTGGCCGGGGCGGTCTTCGGGGTCGGCGACGTTCTCGACGACGCGGCCCGCCTCGCGGTCGAACCAGAGGTTGCCGACGATGCCGTTCTGCGCGGGCCAAGTGCCGGTCATCAGCGTGGCGTGGCCGGGCGCGGTGTAGGTCGGCGTGTGATCGTAGTGCGCGTTCGCCCACGACGCGCCGCGCCCGACGAGACGCCGCAGGCCGTTGTCGGCGAACAGGTCGCCGAAGCGTTCGAGGTAGTCGGCGCGGAACTGATCGACGACGACGAGCAGCACGAGCCGCGGCCGACCGTTCGCGGCCGGCGCGGGCTGCGCCGGCGC
>DATCVD010000558.1:0-3343 GCA_036567125.1 Pyrinomonadaceae bacterium
GACCGCGACGGAGCTGCGCCGCGAGGTCGCCGACCAGACCGAGAAGCTCGAAGGCGCGCCGCCCGATCTGCCGCCCATCGCGTCGCCCTCGTCGAAGCCGGGCCGCGTCCCCGAAGCCGTCCCCGGCGCGATCTTCCGCGCGACCGTGGATCGCTCGTCGCCGCTCACCTTCGGCTACGAAGACCCGACGCTGCCGGTGCTCATCGACTCGGCCTACTTCTTCCGCCCCTCGCGTGAAGGCACGAACGCGCTCGTCTTCGTCGCGGCGGGGAACGAGCCGCTCCGCATCGCCGGCTTCACGTGGCCCAACAACACCGAGCGCCTGCTCCGGGGCACGGCCCACGTTATCGACGAGCCCACGGGGCGGGGCCACGTCGTCCTCTTCGCCGAAGACCCCAACTTCCGCGGCTTCTGGCGCTCGCTGACGCGGATGTTTTTCAACTCGTTCCTGTTCCAGCCAACATTTTGACAAAGCCGTGAATCGTAAATCATGAATCGCAAATAGACTGAAACCGTCTTTCACGATTCACGATTCACGATTCACGATTTACGGGGGTTGAAGGTGTTCCAAGTCAAAGCCGGTTTCGACGATAAGTTGGAAGTGAGGACGACGTTGGAGCGGGCGCGCGAGTTCTTCGCCGACCTGCGCAACTTCGCCGAGCTGATGCCGGGCGTGGAGGCGATCAAGCAGGAGGCCGGGGGCATGGCGCGCTGGCTCATCCGCGCCGAAGTGCCGGTCATCGGGGCGGTGCGGCAAGCCTTCACGGTCGCGCAGACGGACGACCGCCCCGACCGCATCGAGTGGTCGCCCGCGCCGCACGAGCGCGGCAACTTCCTGCGCTACTACGCGGCCTTCGAGCAGCAGGGCGCGCGCGTGCTCGTGCGCGTCGTGCAGCGCGTCGAGCTGCGGCGGCAGCGCGCGACCGAGCTGCACATGCTCGCCGGCCTCGTGGGCGAGAGCCGCCTCAGCTCCGAACTCCAGAAGGGCGTCTCGGAGATGATGCGCACCTTCTTGCAGCGCGCCCGCACGCGACTCGAAGCCGAGGCTTAGAGTGCGCGCGCCGCACGCGGCCGAACGTGTACGCCGCGGGTAACGGGCCGCGGACGCCGTCGCGCGCGACGCGAGGGCGTCCGCGGCCCATTTGTTTGACAGGCCGTCACCCTCACTGTACTCTTCCGCACGAGTAAGGAAGCCAGAGTTCATCCTCCGCCGCCTCTCTCATCTGTTTTAAAGACAACCCGCGACGTTAGCGTGGCCGAGTCAGGCCCGCGTATTCCCGTCCAGTTGAATCGTTCCCTCAGTCCGTCAGACGCCCCGCGTCGCGGGCGTCGTCAACAGACGTGCGTCTTCCGCCCGCCTGCCGAAATACGTTGACATAAACCGACAGGGACGCCGGCCGGCCCACCGGCCCGCCGCGCGCCATTCCGCGCACAGGTTGTTTCCCGCTGACCGCTCTGCTTCGGGCGGACGCGCCCCGCCGCGCCTTCGAGTCGCGCCCGCGCCCGCCGCCGGAGTTCTCCCAAACCTTCGCGGCCCCACGGCCCCTCATCTTTAAGGAGCGATTCATGTCCACCCCGGCTACCGCCAACCTCAACGAGACCGACGCCTTCACGAAACACCTCGGCATGTTCACCCACCCGAAGGGCGCGCACCTGACCGAGCGCACGCGCCCCTTGGGCGACTGGCTGCGCCAGCGCGTCGAGTGCGGCACGTGGCCCTACGGCCGCGCGCTCGAAACCGGCCCGGCGACCGAGGCCCGCGTCCGCAGCCCGAACGGGCTGACGGTCGAGGGCGTCAACTTCGGCTCGCAGGACTACCTCGGCCTCTCGTCGCACCCCGCGATCCACGACGCCGCCGTCCGCGCCCTCGCCGACTACGGCCCGCACAGCGCGGCCTCCGCCATCCTGCAAGGCAACACCGGGCTGTCGCGCCGCCTGGAGCGCGCCCTCGCCGAGCACCTCGCAACCGAGCACGTCCTGCTCTTCCCGACCGGCTGGGCCGCCGGCTTCGGCACCATCGTCGGCCTCGTGCGCCCGAACGATCACGTCGTGCTCGATCAGAACGCGCACTCGTGCCTGATGCAGGGCGCGCGCGCCGCGACGAACAACCACACCTTCTTCCGCCACAACAGCGTCGAGGACGCGCGGCGCAGGCTCCGGAAGATCAGGGCGAAGGACGCGCAGAACGCCGTCCTCGTCGTCACGGAGGGCGTCTTCTCGATGGACTCGGACAGCCCCGACGTACTGCGACTTCAGGAAGTCTGCCGCGAGTACGACGCCGTGCTGATGGTTGACGTGGCGCACGACCTCGGCGCGGCGGGGCCGCGCGGCACGGGCCAGCTCGGCTTGCAGGACGTGCTCGGCAAGGTCGATCTCGTGATGGGCGCGTTCTCCAAAACCTTTTCGAGCAACGGCGGCTTCCTCGCCACCCACTCCGAGTCGGTGCGCCACTTCATCAGCATCTACGGCGGCCCGCACGCCTTCTCGAACGCGCTCTCGCCCGTGCAGGCCGGCGTCGTGCTCGAAGCCCTGCGCGTCGTGCGCTCCGCCGAGGGCGACGAGCTGCGCGCGCGCTCGGAGGCCAACGTCGACAGGCTGCGCTCCGGCTTCGCGTCGGCCGGACTCGAATGCTACGGGCGGCCCTCGCCGATTGTGCCGGTCGGCGTCGGCTGCGAGAAGCTGGCGAAGTGGGCGGGCCGCGCCATCGAGGAGAACGGGCTGATCGCCAACCTCGTCGAGTACCCGGCCGTCGCCCGCGGCCGCGCGCGCTTCCGCTTCCAGGTGATGGCGACGCACACGGACGGGCAGGTTGACGCGGCCGTCTCGATCTTCAACCGCTCCCTCGCCACGGCCCGCACGCGCCTCGAAGGAGAAGCCGTTAGCCGTTAGCCGTCAGCTTTCGGAAAAAGCGGAAGGCGGGAGGCAGTCGAAAGCTACGACTGCCTCCCGCCTTCCGCTTTGCTAACAGCTAACAGCTAACAGCTAACAGCTAACGGCTCTATCAAAACTCGACGAGCAGGTCGAAGAGGCGGCGGTGCGAGCGGGCTTCGACGCGCTCGCCCGACACGTCGATGCTGACGACGCGGTTGCACACCAAGAGCACGACGCGCTTGCAGCCCTCCAACTCCTCGCCCGCGTTGAACTCGACGCGGAACGCGCCGGGGCGCAAGGTGTAGCGGCCGCTCACGCGCTCCGGGATGCGGATGACCAAGCCCTCGCGGCGCAGGTCGAGCAGCGCGCGCTCCCCTTCGGGCAGCCTGAAGCCGCCGGACGTGTCGGTCTCGGCGGCGAACATCAGGTCGCCGCGCGCGCGCACGCCGCCGAGTTCGGCCGGGCGCGCGTC
>DATCVD010000559.1:0-3736 GCA_036567125.1 Pyrinomonadaceae bacterium
CGCCGCCCCGCCGCGCCGCGCGGCCGTCGCCCCCTCGCCCTCAGACTCCGCCGACGACGGCAGCCGGCTGTACACCACCCGCCCGCCGTCTTCCTCGTCGCGGTCTTTGCGCCCGTCAGGCATCACTCGTCAATCGTGAATCGTGAATCGTAAATCGTGCTTGCAGACATTCGCGCCGGCGCTCAAACCTTTAACCCGCGGCCGCTTCAACTTCTATTCACGATTTACGATTCACGATTCACTACTTCTTCACGTCCATCCAGTTTGTGCCCGTGCCGACCTCGACTTCGAGCGGCACGTCCAAGTCGACGGCCGTCTCCATCTCGCGCTTGAGGACGGCGGCCGCGCGCGCGGCCTCGGCCTTCGGCGCTTCGAGCAGCAGTTCGTCGTGCACCTGCATCACCATCCGCGCTTCGAGGCCTTCGCGCCTGAGCGCCTCTTCGACCTTCAGCATCGCGATCTTGACGATGTCGCTCGCCGTCCCCTGAATCGGCATGTTGATGGCCTCGCGCTCGGCGCGGGCGCGTATCTGGCCGTTGCGGTCGTTGATGGTCGGCAGGGGCCGGATGCGGCCGTAGATCGAGCGGACGTGGCCCTTCTCGCGCGCCTCCTCCGGGACTTTGTCCATGTACTCGCGCACGCCCCGGTAGGTCGCGTAGTAGTCGTCGATGACTTGGCGGGCCTCCTTGCGCGTGATGCCGACGCGCTGCGAGAGGCCGAAGGGTTCGACGGCGTAGGCGATGGCGAAGTTGACGATCTTGGCGAAGCGCCGCTTCTCCTTCAACTCCTCCGGCGTCTGGGCCTTGAAGACGAGGCGCGCGGTCTGCGCGTGGATGTCCTCGCCCTTCTGGAAGGCTTCGAGCATCTTCTCGTCGCGGGTGATGTGCGCGAGCAGGCGGAGTTCGAGCTGCGAGTAATCCGCCGCGACGAAGACGTGGCCCTTCTCCGGCACGAAGGCGCGGCGGATGCGGCGGCCGAGTTCGGTGCGGATGGGGATGTTCTGCAAGTTTGGCTCCGACGACGAGAGGCGGCCTGTGGCCGTGACGGTCTGGTTGAGCTGCGAGTGGATGCGGCCGTCCGCGCCGATGAGCGGCGGGAGCGCGTCGGTGTAGGTGGCCTTCAGCTTGTCGAGTTCGCGGTACTCGATGATGAGGCGCGGCAGCTCGTACTGCTGCGCCAGCTCGTCCAAGACGGCGCGGTTGGTCGAGACCTGACCCGTGGAGGTCTTGCGGCCCGTGCTGATGTTGAGCGCCTCCAAGACTTCGCCGACCTGCTTCGGCGATCCGATCTTGAACTCGCGGCCCGCGACCTTGTAGATCTGCGCCGTCAGCTTTTCCAGCTCCGCGCCGAAGAGCTTCGACAGCTCGCCGAGCACCTTCGTGTCGACCTTGAGGCCCGCCTGCTCCATGCGGTGGAGCACGGGCGCGAGCGGCAGCTCGATCTCCGTGTAGATCGATTCGAGGCCCTGTTCGAGGATGCGGCCGTGGAGCACGTCCGACGCCTGCGTGGTGAAGTCGGCGGCCTCGGCCGCGCGCCAGTGTTCCGGCGTCCAGCCCTCGGGCGCGTCCGTCCAGCCGTCGACGTGGCAGCACTCGCGCACGAGGTCGGCCAGATCGTACTTGCTGCGGACGGGATCGAGCAGGTAGGCGGCGAGCAGCGTGTCGTCCGTGACGCCCTCGATCTCGCAGCCGACGGAGGCCATCAGCGCCGTCGCGCGCTTGAGGTCGTGGACTGATTTCGAGAGCAGGCCGTTCGAGAGCGCGTCGCGCAAATGTGGGAGCGCGGCCTCGTGGCCGCCCTCGAAGTTTTCGAGATCGACGAAGGCGGCGGAGTTCGGCGCGGTCGAGATGGCGACGCCGGCGGGCCGCGTCGCCTCGCGCGCGGAGCTTTGCGTGCCCGCGCCCGCGGGGCTTGAGTCGGCGACCGCGAAGGCCCAGTGCTCGACGTCGAACAACTTGCGCGCGAGCTTTTCGAGCTGCTCGGCGTTCGTAATCTTAGTGTAGCGCCGCTCGGACTGCGCGCCGCCGTCGATCCCGGAGGCGGCGTCGGCGAACTCGCGCGTGAGCGACTGGAATTCCAACTCGCGGAAAAGTTTGTAGGCCGCGGCGCGGTCGGGCGGCTTGAGGCGCAGCCGGTCGAGGTCGAGATCGATGTTCACGTCCGTCTTGATCGTCGCCAGCTCCCTCGACTGGCGGATCAGGTCGGCGTTGTCGCGCAGCGACTCGCGGTAGGTCTTGTGCTTGACCTCCTCCCAGCGGGCGAGCGCGTTCTCGATTGAGCCGAACTGCCGCACGATTGCGACCGCGCCCTTCGCGCCGATGCCGGGCGCGCCGGGGATGTTGTCCACCGAGTCGCCCATCAGCCCCAACAGATCGATCATCTGCGCGGGCGGCACGCCGAACTTGTTCGCGACCCACGCCTCGTCGCACCACTCGATCGGCGGGACGGGTTCCCTGCGCTTCACGTTCTGCGAGTTCTGCCTCATGCAGACGATCAGGGGATCGCGCACGAGCTGCGTCATGTCCTTGTCGTTCGAGACGATGACGGCCTGCAAGCCGCGCCCCGCGGCCTTGACGGCGAGCGCGCCGATCACGTCGTCGGCCTCGAAGCCGGGGACGGACAGGATGGGCACGTTGAAGGCTTCGCAGACGCGGACGATGTAGGGGATCTGCGAGTTGAGTTCTTCTGGCGGCGCGACGCGGTTGGCCTTGTAGCCGACGTTCATCTCGTGGCGGAACGTCGGCGTCTCCGACTCGAAGACGGCGGCGATGTAGTGCGGCTGCTCGTCGGCGAGGAGCTTGCGGAGCATGTTGGTGAAGACGAAGACGGCCTGCGTCACCTGCCCCTGACTGTTCGTGAGCGGCTCCATGCGCCCGCCCATCGGCGCGAAGAAGGCGCGGAAGATGTGCGAGAACGAGTCGATCAGGAAGACGCGCTCGGTCGGCTTCCCCGGCTCTGCGGATTTTTTCGGCGGCATTTGCCTGCGATGATATGAGTAAAGGGCGACGGGTGACAAGAGCGGAAGAGGAGACGCCAAAGAGCCGTGAATCGTGAATCGTAAACCGTGAATCGTGAAGAACTGGTTTTCATCTATTCACGATTTACGATTCACGATTCACGCGCCTTGGTGTGGCGCGGCGGCACAGCCGGGCGGCGCGGCGTGTGGCGGCCGCGCCACAGTTTCGGCGCGCGCCGGTCGCCTGACGCGCTTTTTGCGGCGTTTCGCCCGCCGCGGTTCGGGGCACGGGTGTTGCCAAGTCTTTTGACAAGCTCTGGCCGCGGTTGCGCCCGCCGGGGACGCGACGTACGAAGGGAAGGAAGTGCGAAAAGTTTGATCAGGCAGACGACCATCGGCCGCGCGGTCGAGACGAGCGGGCTGGGATTGCACACGGGCGTCGAGGTGCGCGTCCGGCTCAGGCCCGCGCCGCCCGACACCGGCTACATCTTCCTGCGCTCCGACCTCGACTGTTTCGAGATACCGGCCACGGTCGAGCACGTCTCGCACTCGTCCTACGCGACGACGCTGATGCGCAAAGGCGTCACGCTCTCGACGGTCGAGCACCTCCTCGCGGCGCTGCGCGGCGGCGGCGTGGACAACTGCTACGTCGAAGTCGATAACCTCGAAATCCCGATCATGGACGGCTCTTCGGAGGCGTTCACGGAGCTGATCGAGCAGGCGGGCACAGCGGAGCAGCCGGCGGCGCGGCGCGCGCTGCGCGTGCGCGAGCGCGTCGCG
>DATCVD010000560.1:0-6752 GCA_036567125.1 Pyrinomonadaceae bacterium
GCTGGTGCCGCCGTAGCCGCCGCCGCTGCCGGACGACGAGCCACCGCCACCGCCGCTGGAAGAACCGCCGCCACCACCGCTAGACGAGCCGCCGCCGGTCGAACCGCCGCCGCCGCCAGTTCCTTCTTCTTCTCTCATCGCAATTCATCCTCCTAAGATGATCTCTCGAGGGGTTGCGTTTGAAGCGTCGAGCGCGCGTCCGCCAGTCAGTTGCCAGTCGGCGTGCGCGCCCGCAGGTGAGGTCTTATGGTTTCGGTGTCGATTTTTTAAACAAACTGTATGCCGAATATTTCAAGAAAAGTTATCGAGTCGATAGACAGGATTTATCGAAGAGTTTTCGCCGCCCTCGCCCCGACGGGCGCGACCGCACGTTCGCGCCGCGAGACAAAAAGCCGTACACGCTTCCGTTAAAAAGCGTACATGCCTGCTCGTTCAACACCCGCTGCCAGCGCGCGACGAATGTTAATCATCGCGCGCCGTCCGCGCCGCGCCGCGCGTGTTATAATCCACGCCTTCGATGCGACCAGCGGGCATCTACATCCACGTCCCCTTCTGCCGCTCGCGCTGCTCCTACTGCGACTTCGCCACGGGCGCGTACGAGGGCCGACTGGCGGAGCGCTACGTCCGCGCGCTCGCCGCCGAGATCGAAGCCTTCGACCCCGCGCGGCTCACCTCCCGCGCCGACGCGACCCGCGACGTTGACACGATCTACTTCGGCGGCGGCACGCCCTCGCTGCTCGCGCCGCGCCAAGTCGGAGTCATCCTCGACGCCGTGCGCGCGAAGTTCCGCGTCGCGGCGCGCGCCGAGATCACGATGGAGATGAACCCCGGCACGGTCACGCCCGACCTCGCCCGCGCGTTTCGCGGCGCGGGCGTCAACCGCGCCAGCTTCGGCCTGCAAACCTTCGACGACGAACAACTGCGCCGCTTGGGCCGCACGCACACGGCCGAGGACGCGCGCCGCACGCTCTCCGTCCTGCGCGAAGCCGGCTTCACGAACGTCAGCTTCGATCTCATCGCCGGCCTGCCGGGCCAGACCGTCGAGCAGTGGTCACAAAATTTGGACGAGGCGCTGGCGCTGCGGCCCGAACACCTCTCGCTCTACCTGCTCGAAGTCCACGAGGGCACGCCGCTCGCAGATCAACTGCGCCGCGGCTTCTGGCCGCAGCCCGACCCCGACGACGCCGCCGAGATGTACCGCCTGCTCTGCGAGCGCACCGCCGACGGGGCTTACGACCGCTACGAGATTTCCAACTTCTGCCTGACGGGCTTCGAGTCCCGGCACAACCTCAAATACTGGACGGGCGCGCCCTACTACGGCTTCGGCTCCTCGGCCCACTCCTTCGACGGCCTGCACTTGCGCTGGTCGAACGAGCCCGACGCCGCGCGCTACTGCGCGTCCGTCGAAACTTCCGGCGCGGCGGTCGTCGAGCGCAACCGCCTCAGCGACGACGAGGCGGCCTCCGAGTCGCTCTTCCTCGGCCTGCGCCTGTCGCGCGGCGTGAACCTCTCGGAGCACCGCGCGCGATTCGGCGCGGACGTGCGCGCCCGCTACGGCGCAGACCTCCGCCGCTTCGCCGACGCCGGCCTCGTCGAACTCGACGGCGAGCAGCTCCGCCTCACCCGCGACGGCGCGCTGCTCTCGAACGAAGTCTTCGCCGCGTTCGTGTGAAGGGAGCTGTTAGCTGTTAGCTGTTAGCCGGGGGAAACAACTTTCACTTTCGTCTCGCCATCGGCTTTGATTTCGGCTCTTGCTTTTGCTAACAGCTAACAGCTAACAGCTAACCATGATTGATCTCAGAAGCGACACCGTCACCAAGCCGACGCCCGCGATGCGGCGCGCGATGGCCGACGCCGACGTGGGCGACGACGTGTACGGCGAAGACCCGACGGTCAACCGCTTGCAGGAGCGCGCGGCGGAAATCTTCGACAAGGAGGCCGCGATCTTCGTCCCCACCGGGTCGATGGGCAACCAGATCGCCGTCAAGCTCCACACGCGGCCCGGCACGGAAGTCGTCATCGAGGAGCGCGGCCACATCTACAACTACGAGATGGCCGCGCTGTCGGCCGTCTCCGGCGCGCTCGCGCGCCCCGTCAAAAGTCATGACGGCAGCGGCATCCTCTCGTGGGACGAGATCGCGGCGGGGCTGCACGCGAACGCCGCCTACTACGTCGCGCCGACCGCGCTCGTCGCCATCGAGAACTCGCACAACTTCGCGGGCGGCGGCGTGTACACGCGCGCGCGCACCGAGGAGATTTGCGAGCGCGCGCACGCCCTCGACATCCCCGTCCACCTCGACGGCGCGCGCCTCTTCAACGCGGCCGCCGCGTTGGACGAATCGGTCGCCGCGCTCTCCGCGCCTTGCGACTCGGTCATGTTCTGTCTCTCGAAGGGGCTGGGCGCGCCGGTCGGATCAGTCCTGCTCGGCCCGCGCGCCTTCATCGAGGAGGCGCGGAGCTGGCGCAAGCGCTTGGGCGGCGGGATGCGGCAGGCCGGCGTGCTCGCGGCCGCCGGGCTGGTCGCGCTCGAAGAGTCGCCGCCGAAACTCAAAGACGATCACGCGAACGCGCGCCGCCTCGCGGAAGGCGCGGCGGAACTGCCCGGCGTTAAAATCGACCCCGAACGCGTCGCCACCAACATCGTCCTCTGCGACGTTTCGGAGACCGGGATCGCGGCCGGCGAGATCTGCGCCCGCCTCAAGGAGCGCGGCGTCCTCGCCTCCGGCTTCGGCGACTCGATCCGCATGGTCACGCACTACGACGTTTCGCGCGAGGACATCGACCGCGCGCTCGCCGCGCTGCGCGAGGTGATTAAAAGCAGCGATTAGCCATTAGCTATTAGCTGTTAGCAAAACCAAAAACACGCGCACCATACGGCCTCGACTGTTTCTTCCGGCTAACGGCTAACAGCTAATCGCTAACAGCTTCTTATGAAACCTTTCGTCATCGCCATCGACGGGCCTTCGGGCGCGGGGAAGTCGACGCTCGGCAGGATGCTGGCGCGCGAGCTGGGATTGCTCTACGCCGACACGGGCGCGATGTACCGGGCGGTGGCGCTCGCGTGCGTCGAGTCGAACACGAACACGGGCGACGCCGAGGCGGTGGCCGAGGTCGCGCGCCGCGCGCGCGTCGAGCTTGAGGGGACGCCCGACACACTGCGTGTGCGGCTCGACGGGCGCGACGTGACGGACGAGCTGCGCTCGGAGCAGATCACGCGGCTCGCGTCGGTCGTCTCGGCCGTGCCCGCGGTGCGGCGCGCGCTCGTCCGCCAGCAGCGCGAGATGGGCGCGCGCGGGGCCGGGATGGTGCTCGACGGCCGCGACATCGGCACGGTCGTCTTCCCCGACGCGGACGTGAAGTTCTTCCTGACGGCCGTGCCCGAAGAGCGCGCGCGCCGCCGCTACGACGAGGATCACGCGCGCGAGCCGGGCCTCACCTACGACGACACTCTGGCCGATCTCAACTCGCGCGACCTGCGCGACTCGACCCGCGCCGACTCGCCCCTGAAGATCGCCGACGACGCCCTCGTCATCGACACCACCGAGTCCGGCGTCGAAGAAGTCTTCGCGCTGATGCTCGAAGTCGTCCGCGAGCGCAGACAGATAATCGGCGGCGGATGAGGCGGAAGCTGATCCTTGGCGGCGGCGGCGTTGTCGCCGCCGCGCTCGTCGCCGTCTGGCTGGCCGGGAGCGTCCTGACCGCGCCGGCCCGCAGCGTCGTCGGCGACCCGCCCGCCGAGATCGGGGGGCGTGGCGTCGCCTTCCAGAGCGAGTCGGGCGCGACGCTGCGCGGGTGGCTCTTGCCGGGCGAGAGGGGAGCGGGCGCGATCATTCTCATGCACGGCATCCGCGGCTCGCGCGCGCAAATGTTGTCGCGCGCCCGCTTCCTGCGCGCCGCCGGCTACGGCGTCCTCCTCTTCGATTTTCAGGCGCACGGCGAGAGCGCGGGCGAGCAGATCACGGCGGGCTACCTTGAGAGCCGCGACGCGCGCGCGGCGGTCGGGTTCGCGCGCGCGAGTTTCCCCGGCGAGAGGATCGGCGTGCTCGGCGTCTCGATGGGCGGCGCGGCCGTACTGCTCGCGTCGCCCCCGGCCGACGCGGAGGCGCTCGTCCTCGAAATGGTTTACCCGACCGTCGAGCAGGCGATTGACAACCGGCTGACGATGCGCCTCGGCGGGTGGGCGGGCGTGCTCAGCCCGCTGCTGACCGCGCAGCTTAAGCTGCGACTCGGGGTCGGCGCGGACGATCTCCGCCCGGTCGAACGGGTCGGGCGCATCGCGGCCCCGAAACTTTTCATCGCGGGCGCGGAAGACCGTCACACGACGCTCGCGGAGTCGAAAAGTCTGTTCGACGCGGCCGCCGCGCCGAAAGAGTTTTGGGCGGTCGCGGGCGCGCGGCACGAAGACCTCCACGCCCTGCGGCCGCGGGAGTACGAGCAGCGCGTGCTGGCATTCTTCGCGCGCCATTTAAAACGTTAGAAAAATGTTCACCGGCATCATCGAGGAGTTGGGCCGCGTCCGCTCGCTTGAGCGGCGGGGCGAGGGCGTGCGGCTGAGGGTCGAGGCGCGCGCGGCCGCGGAGGGCACGCGCGAGGGCGACTCAATCGCCGTCAACGGCGTCTGCCTGACCGCGCTCGAAGTCTCGGCCGACGGCTTCTCCGCCGACGGCTCGCGCGAGACCTTGCAGCGTTCCACGCTGGGCAGGCTGCGCGCCGGCTCGGTCGTGAACTTGGAGCGCGCCGTCACGCCGCAGACGCGGCTCGGCGGCCACATCGTGCAAGGCCACGTTGACGCGCGCGGCCGCTTCGTCGCGGCCGAAGATCACGGCGGCTCGTGGACGGTGCGGATCGGCTACCCGCGGGAGGTGGCGCGCTACCTCGTCTTCAAAGGCTCGGTCGCGGTCGAGGGGATCAGCCTGACCGTCGCCGCGCTCTCGGACGACCACTTCGAGATCGCCGTCATCCCGAAGACTTGGGGCCTGACGAACCTCTCGCACCTGCGGCCCGGCGACGAGGTCAACCTCGAAGCCGACATCATCGCCAAGTACGTCGAGCGCATCCTCTCCGTCGGCCGGCCCGGCGAAGAGGGGACGCCGAACCGACCGCCCGCGCTCGAAAAACTCGCCGGACTCGGCTACGACTGACGCCGGCCGCCCTCACCGACCGTCGGCCGAACCTGCCGGATTTCTTCGCCGCGTGGAGTCGTCTCGCTACGCCGGCGCGCCGGGTCGGAGCCTCCCGGCGCGCGAATTCCCGGCCCGGCGCGCGCGGGGCACCGCGTTTGCTCACGGCGAAAGAGCGCCGGTCGCAAATCGCGCCGCTTTCGGGTAACATACGGGGCGGTTTCGACCAATCTCCCCCGACCGACCCGTAGTGAGACCCGTCATGCCTTTCGCCTCCATCGAAGAGGCCGCCGCCGACATCCGCGACGGCCGCATGATCATCATCGTGGACGACGAGGATCGCGAGAACGAGGGCGACCTCGTCTGCGCCGCCGAGAAGGTGACGCCGGAGCTCGTCAACTTCATGGTGACGCACGCCCGCGGCCTGATCTGCGTGCCGCTGACGGAGGAGCGCTGCGACGAGCTGCACCTGACGATGCAGGTCGCCGACAACACCTCCTTCCTCGGCACGGCCTTCACCGTCTCCGTCGAGGCGCGGCGGGGCGTCACGACCGGCATCTCGGCCGCCGACCGCGCGACGACGATCCTGACGCTCGTCGATCCGAAGACGCGCCCGCAAGACCTCGCGCGCCCCGGCCACATCTTCCCGCTGCGCGCCCGCAAGGGCGGCGTCCTCGTCCGCACGGGGCAGACCGAGGCGGCCGTGGACATCGCGCGCATCGCCGGGCTGTACCCGGCCGGGGTGGTCTGCGAGATCATGAACGAGGACGGCACGATGTCGCGCCTGCCGCAGCTCGAAGAGTTCGCGCGCCGGCACGGCCTGAAGATCATCTCGGTCGCAGACCTCGTGCGCTACCGCGTCCGGCGCGAGACGCTCGTGCGCCGCGCCGTCGAGACCGACATCCCGACCGTCTACGGCCGCTTCCGCGCCGTCGCCTTCGAGAACGTCATCAACGGCGAGGTGCACCTCGCGATGGTGATGGGCGACGTGACCACGCCCGAACCCGTCCTCGTGCGCGTCCACACCGAGAACGTCACGGGCGACGTGTTCGGCTCGCTGCTCGACGACACCGGCTTCCAACTCCACACGGCGCTCGAACGGATCGCGGCCGCGGGCCGCGGCGTCGTGCTCTACCTCAAGCAGCGGGAGCACGGCCTCGATCTCATGCACCAGCTACGCACCTACGGCGTGATGCAGGAGCGGGGCCTGAGCTTCGCCGACGCGAGCGCGGCGACCGGCTACGGCGCGAACCGCGACTACGGCGTCGGCGCGCAGATACTGCACGATCTCGGCCTGCGCCGCATCCTGCTGCTGACGAACCACCCGCCGCGCGTCGCGGCCCTCGAAGGCTTCGAGCTGGAACTCGCCGGCCACGTGCCGCTCGGCTCCCCGGCGAAGGAAACGACGAGTAGTCTGGAGTCGTGAGTCCGGGGTCGGGAGTCAAAACAAAAAAGCAACTGCTTTCGTCGGCCCCGGACTCTAAGATTCCGGACTCACGACTCACGACTCTCCCATCCGGTTTTTAGACACACAAGGCGCGCAGGTGGCATCGGGATTTTATGCCTGTTGACGATCAAGAGGGGCGCGGCGCGGGCGCGCAGGGCGAGCGCGAACGCGGCGCGAGCGCCGAC
>DATCVD010000561.1:0-3056 GCA_036567125.1 Pyrinomonadaceae bacterium
GTCGCGCCGCGCGCGGAGGTGGCGCGCGCGACGGCCGAGCGCGAGGCGGCCGAGAAGGTGCTCTACGCCCTGCGCGTCACGAGCGAGAAGCTGAACTACGCGCGCCAGCAGGTGCATGACGCCGCGCGCGGCGAAGACAACCGCTGAGCCGCGACGGCCGCCGGGCCGCGCCTCCGGCGAACCGGCTCGCCCGAAGAATCATTCGGCCCGGCGGACGGCCGAGAGTCGTTCGGCCCGTCGAGTTGTCAGCCCGCGCGGGTTTCGTCAGTTCGGTCAGACAGCAATCAAACGGTATCAGTTGTTAGTTAGCCAGCAATCCTGAACGGAGTGAAGTCGATGAAAACAGCTCTGAGGAAAACATTCGTGCTCGGCTGCCTCGCGCTCGCCCTGACGGGCGCGGCCGCCCACGCGCAGCAGCCTTCCGACGCGAAGGCGCGGGCGCGCGTGCAGTTGGAGGCGCTCGAACGCTTGGCCGCGCGGGCCGACAAGGCCGTGGACGTGTCCGTGGACGAGGGCGTGCTCAGCCTCGCCCGCGGCTTCTTCCAGAACCCGAAGGACGAGAAGGCGCGCGAGGTGGCCGAAGCCATCAAGGGACTCGAAGGCGTCTACGTCCGCGTCTTTGAGTTCGCCGCCGAGGGCCAGTGGGCCGAGTCGGACATCGCGGACATCCGCCGGCAGGTCGCCGAGCCGG
Source organism: Pyrinomonadaceae bacterium (assembly GCA_036567125.1). GTDB lineage: Bacteria > Acidobacteriota > Blastocatellia > Pyrinomonadales > Pyrinomonadaceae > JAIVGV01. The sequence continues at coordinate 692 of DATCVD010000561.1, forward strand.
GCTGGTCGCGGCTGATGTCGATCACGCACAAGGCGGACGGCCGCAAGGTCGAGGTGCACCTGCGCGCGGCCGAGGGCAAGGTCGGCGGCCTCGTCGTGCTCGCCACCGAGCCGAAGCAGTTGGTGGTCGTCAACATGGTCGGCGACGTTAACGTGCAGAAGCTCGCCAGCCTGCAAGGCCAGTTCGGCATTCCCGAAATCGACCTGCGCGGCGACGACGACGACGACGGCGAGCGGAAGCCCGACGCGAAGCCCGCGACGCGGAAGCCGTAACGAGGGGGTGTGCGACCGATGCGCTTTCGTAAAATGATCGCCGGCCTCGCGGCCGCCGCCCTCGTCACCTCCGCGCTCTCGCACGAGAGCACGCACGCGCGCCGCCGCGGCGTGCCCGGCTACGACGCCGCCGTCAAACTCGTCGAGACCTACTACAAGACCAAGCACCGCGGCATCCCGTGGACGGCGCGCGCGGCGGTCGGCGCGGCGAAGGTGCTCTCGTCGGACGTGCGCCGCGCGGCGCGGTACGCGAACGTCAAAGTCGCCGTCTTCGAGAACCGCGACTTCTCGGTCGGCACGGCCGGCGAGTTCAACGCGCTGCTCAGGCAGCGGCTCTCGCCGCACTGGACGCAGCTCCTCGCCGTGCGCGGCGCGGAGGAGGGGCAGGTCTACACCTTCGTGCGGAAGGACAAGGACGAGAAGCACTTCAAAGTCCTGACCGCCGTCATCGAGCCGCGCGACGCCGTCGTCGTCGAGGCCGAGCTGAACCTCGAAGAGTTCGCCAAGCTTATCAGCAACCCCGAAGAAGAGAGCCGTCAGCTTTCGCGCGACGCGACGACGGCGGAAGATAAATAGGAGCGGTTAGCGGTTAGCGGTTAGCTCACGGCAGCCGCCGTGACGAACGCGGCGCGACTGAATTCCTCCCGCTCCGCTTTGCTTCCGGCTAACAGCTAATAGCTAACCGCTAACAGCTTCTTTCATTCCCCATCGCCCCGGTAGAAAGGTTCGATCATGAAAAGCAGTCTCCCGCGACTCCTCGCCTGCGTGCTCGCGCTCGCCTGCGGCGCACCATTCGCGCCCGCGCAGCAGCAGGCGGCGGCGCAGCAGCAGCAACAGTCGCAGCCGCAGCAGACCCAGTCGCAGCCGCAGCAAATCCCCGCGCAGCCGGCGTCGCAGCCCGCGGCCGACCCCGACGAGGTCTTGCTGGTCAACACGCGCGTCGTCTTCCTCGACGCGCTCGTCACCGACAAGAAGACCCGCGCGCTCGCCCAAGACCTGAAGCCCGAAAACTTCGAGGTCACGGCCGACGGACGCCGCCGCGAGGTGACCTACTTCTCGCGCGAGGGCGACGCCGCCCGCCGCCCGCTCGCGCTCGCCGTCATCTTCGACGTGCGCAGCAACGGCGCGGGCCGTTACCTGCGCCGCGCCGACGTGCTCGAAGCGATGGCGAAGGAACTCTCGAAGCTCCCGCCCTCGGACGAGGTCGCCGTCCTCGCCCTCGACTCCGGCGGCTTCGACGGCGCGCGCGAGTGGCTCTCGCCTTTCACGCGCGACCGCGCCGCAACGGGTTCGGCCCTCGCCACCATCTCCAAGCTCGCCGAGGAGACGGCCGCCGGCCAGCGCGCCATCAAGGAAGACGACGACGCGCGGCCCGGCCAGCCCGAGTCCAACGGCGACGCGGACAACAAGGAAGGTGACAAGGGCGACGGCGGCGGGAAGGGTAAGGGCGACGACCCGGACGAGGCGGCCGCGCGGGCGCGCGACGACGAGCGCGCGCGCCGGCGCGAGGGGGGCGTGAGCATCACCGTCGGAGACAACGGGGGCAGCTTCTCGTCGCAGACGCTCACGGCCGCGAGCGTCGAGGAGATGAAGGTTCAGCTCGAAGAGTTCGGCAAGAAGCACGGCCGCCCCGGCGAGGTGGACGAGGTCGATAAGTTCGTCGATAAGAAGGGGCGCGAGTTCACGCGCATCCTGAAGCCCGACGGCACGCTCATCATCCAGCGCGTCCACAAGGACGGCACGGTCGAGGCGGACGTGCACAACACGGCGCTGCCGCGCGCCGTCTTCGACGTGACCCGGTGGATGGCGCGCGAGCGGCCCAACTCGCAGGGCGCGATCCTCTACGTCACCGACGGCATCGCCCTGATGGCCTACCCGGAGCGCGACTACCTCGAACACCGGATGCTCAAACAGAACACCGCCTTCAGCGCGCTCGTCACCGACATGACGATGGGCTTCAAGCTCGTCAAGCCCTTCCTCTCGCCGCTCGGCAACCTGATCGGCCTCAACATCTACGGCGGCGCGCAGCACATCGCCCGCGAGACGGGCGGCGAGGCCCTGCGCGTGCGCCGCGCCTCGGACTACGCCGCCGG
>DATCVD010000562.1:0-2477 GCA_036567125.1 Pyrinomonadaceae bacterium
AGGCGAGCTGGGCGGTCGGCGCGCCGGGGAAGCGGGCCGCAGCCAGTGCGACGGCCTCGGCCGTCGGCGTCAGGGTCGTCGTGCCGATGGTGTTGGCCTGCGTCTCGCCGCGGAAGATGTCGGCTTGGTAGGTGAAGAAGAAGAAGGCCTTGTTCTTCTTGATCGGGCCGCCCAAGCTACCGCCGAAGCGGTTGTTGCTGAACGGGGCGGGCCGCTCGTAGCGGTTGGCGAGGCCCGCGAACTGCGAGAGGCCGTTGTTGGCGAGGAAGGCGAAGTTCTGCTGGCTGCGCTTCTCGATGTTGTCGCGCGCGTTGAGCGGCGCGTTCTGGTGGAACTCGAAGAGCGAGCCGTGGAACTCGTTCGTCCCCGACTTGGTGATGACGTTGATCTGCGCGCCGGTGTTGCGGCCGAACTCGGCCGAGAAGTTGTTGGTGATGACCTGATACTCGGCGACGGCCTCCTGATTCGTTAGGGTCTGCGCGGGGCCGCCGACGGAGATGTCGTTGTTGTTCTGGCCGTCGATCTGGAAGTTGTTCGAGCGGGGCCGGTTGCCGTTGGCCGAGATGCCCTGACCGTTCGTGAAGTCGGTGTCGGACTCCGGGGGCGCGACGCCGGGCGTGAGCAGCGCGAGCTGATCGATGGAGCCGTTGAAGGGCAGCTGCGTGATCTGCTTGGCGTTGTAGTTGGTGGAGAGCTGGCTCTGCGCCGCGTCGATGAGCTGCGCCTCGTCGGTCACGACCACTTCGCCGCCGCTGACCTGCGAGAGGCCGAGCGCCACGTCGGCGTTGTTCTCCGCGCCGAGGCGGACGGCCACGTTCTCGACCGCCGCCGGGGCGAAGCCGGCGGCCGTGATCTCCAGCTTGTAGCGGTCGCCGGGCTGGAGGAAGGTGAAGCGGTACAAGCCATCCTCGTTGGTCGTGGTGGTCTTGCTGATGCCGGTCTCGGTGTTGGTGAGTGTGACGGCCGCGCCGGCGACCGCCGCCTTGTTCGGGTCGAGCACGACGCCCTGCAAGTTCCCCGTCGTCACCTGCGCCGCGGCGTGCGATGCGGCCAGCAACAGGAAGGCGAGGGCGAGCACACTGCGGCCCGTGCGATTAACGAAGCGATACTTGCTCACGGAAGAATCCTCCAAGCTGTATTCACACGAGGTTGAAGCCAGTTAGAGTCGAGGGGTCGGGGGCAGGGACCATAGGCCTGAGGGCCGCGGGAAGTATGGCGTGACTGCTTTACCTAAACACCCTTCGGTCGGTGCGACTGACGCAGGAGCAAGTGCTGTTCCTTTCGCCAAGTACGACGGATCGTCTTCAATTTGTTCGTTAAATTTCGGCCCCCCGGCCCGGCCCCTACGAAACATTAAAGATGTACAAAAACGGCATCCAAATTTCTATAAATCCGGCCCCGTGATTCGAAGGGAAAATGCAAAATTCCGGAGCAAAATGCATGTTTTCGCGCCCCGGCGGCGCGTCGCCGAAGCCCCCGCGGCGCGCCCGCGAAAGCACTCGTCATGGAAGATTCAGATTGAAGTCGCGGCGCGTTCGGATGTAGAATCGGGCCACTCGAAAGGGGAGTAGGTCACCTGCCTTCCATGGTCTGGTGAGGCCGTCAAGACGGCGTCTGACGTGGGACGCCCGGCGCACCGGGGAGAGCGAACGACAAGCTCGACGACCAAGACCTTTTGCGGCTCTCGCGGCGCGCAGGGGGTCTTTTCCTTTTGCGCGGCCGCCGCCAGTCACGCTCGTGCCGGCGCGCGCGAAAGGGCGAGTGATGTCCGAGCTCCCACGGCCCCCGATTAACTGCCGCACCCGGGCGGCGGCCGACTACCCGTCACGCCCGCACACCGGCCGCCGCCTGAGCGACACCGGCCGTCAACCCGCCCACACTCGCGTCCGCCTTGAAGCCGCCGCGCCGCGCGCCGCGCCCCGCCGCGGCGTCCGGCCGCGCGCCGGCTCTACCGGCCCCAGCCCGCCAAGAGGAGGTGGAAGATGAAAGAGGTCACAAGAGTTCTGATCGCTTACGACGGCTCCGAGTGTTCGGACGCCGCGCTCGACGATCTCAGGCGCGCCGGGCTGCCGTCGTCCGCCGAGGCGCTGGTCTTGACGGTGGCCGACGTGATCGTCCCCCCGCCGGACGAAGAGCTGCCCGGCGGGCCGGCGGTGCACATCGCCGAGGTCGAGCGGCACGCGCGCGAGAAGGCAGAGAAGGCGACGAAGGAGGCGCGGGCCTGCGCGGCGCGCGCGGCCGAGAGGGTCAAAGCAGACTTCCCCGGCTGGTCGGTGAGGGCCGAGGTCGAGTGCGACTCGCCCCCGTGGGCCGTGATCAAAACGGCCGAGCGACTGCGGGCCGATCTCGTCGTCGTCGGCTCGCACCGTCACGCCGTCGCGGGCGGCCGCCTCATCCTCGGCAGCACGTCGCAGCGCGTGCTCTACGAGGCGCACTGCTCGGTGCGCGTGGCGCGCTGCGCAGGCGGGCGGCGCGAC
>DATCVD010000563.1:0-6749 GCA_036567125.1 Pyrinomonadaceae bacterium
GCCCGTGCGCGGGTCGAGGTAGTTGGCGACGTCGCCGGCCGCGTACAGCCCGTCGGCCGCGCGCAGGCGCGTGTCGACGACGACGCTCCCGTCCTCGTCGAGCGAGACGCCTTCGAGGAAGTGCGTGACGGGGCGGACGCCCACGCCGACGACGACCATGTCGGCCTCGACGCGCTCGCCGCTGTCGAGCGCGACCGATTCGACGTGGTGCGCGCCCTCGAAGCGGTGGACGATCGCGCCGAGGCGGAAGCGCACGCCGTTGGCCTCGTGCAGGCGGCGGAACAGCGCGCCGACTTCCCGGCCGAGCGTGGACTCGAAAGGCTCGCGCGAGGGCGCGACGACCGTCACTTCGAGGCCGCGCGCGCGCAGACTCGCGGCCGCCTCCATGCCGATGAAGCTCGCGCCGACGACGACGGCGCGGCGCGAACGCTCGGCCGTCTCGATCAGCGAGTCGGCGTCGGCGAAGCCGCGGAGCAAGCAGATGTTCTTCAGGTCGGAGCCGGGGATGTTGAGGCGGACGGGCGCGCCGCCCGTGGCGACGAGCAGCGCGTCGTAGTCCATCGTCCCGCCGCCCGCGAACGTGATCGTCTTGGCGCGCGCGTCGACGCGCACGACCTCCTTGTTGCAGACGAGGTTGATGCCGTGCTCTTTGTAAAACTCGTCGGGCCGCAGCGGCATCCACTCCGGCTCGGCGTGGCCTTGCAGGTAGTCCTTGCTCAGGTTCGGCCGGTCGTAGGGCGCGCGGTCTTCGCGCGTGATCATGACGACGCCGCCGCGGAAGCCCTCCTCGCGCAGCGCCTGCGCCGCCGCGTAGCCGGCCGCCCCCGCGCCGAGGATGACGAACTGCCGCGGGTCTGACGCGAGATCGCAGCGGGCCATCTCGGGCGCGCGCCGATCCTGCGCGTCATCGGGGAGGCGGACGAGGACGCGGCCGTCCTCGACGCGCGCGTCGTAGCTGACGAGGGCGTCGAGCGCGGGCGGCTCTTCGAGCCGGCCGCTCACGACGCTGAAGGCCGCGTGGTGCCACGGGCAGACGACGCGCGTGCCGCAGAGCGCGCCCTCGGCGAGGGGCGCGCCGTAGTGGGGGCAGGTGGCGCTCGTGGCGTGGAAGCGGCCGGCGACGCGCGCCAAAAGTATTCGCGTCCCGCCGGCCGCGAACTCTTTCATCTCACCGTCCCGCAGGTCGGAGGCGCGGGCGAGGGGAACTTCACGGTAGTCCATAAACGTGTTCAGGCCACGCTGATGAGGTGACCCATCCTCTCCTTCTTGGTCTTGAGGTAGCCGGCGAAGCAGTCGTGCGGCTCGACCGCGAGCCGGACGCGCTCGACCACTTCGAGGCCCGCCTGCCGCAGCGCGCGCAGCTTCTCCGGGTTGTCCGACATCACGCGGACTTGCCGCAGGCCGAGTTCGCAGACGATCTCGGCGCACTGCTCGTAGCGGCGCAGATCGGCCGCGAAGCCGAGCCGCTCGTTCGCCTCAATCGTGTCGGCCCCCTCGTCCTGCAAGGCGTAGGCCCTGATCTTGTTGACGATGCCGATGCCGCGCCCCTCCTGCTGCTGGTAGACGACGACGCCGTGCCCCTCGCGCTCGATGAGTTCCATGGCCGCGCGCAGCTGCCGCCCGCAGTCGCACTTGACGGAGCCGAACACGTCGCCCGTCATGCACTGCGAGTGGACGCGGACGGGGCTGGGGCGGTCGGGCCGCAACTCGCCCTTGACGAGCGCGACGAACTCTTCCGGCGACGTGAGCGAGCGGAAAGCCGCGATGCGGAATTCGCCCATCTCCGTCGGCAGCCGCGCCTCGGCGACGCGCTCGATTGTCCTCGGGGCGGCGTGCGCGCCCGCCGTGTTGCCGGGGTGAATTAACCTGAGTGCCATTTTCGTCTCTCACTCTTTGCCGACCGCTTCCGCGGCCGAGGGTTAAAGTCCGCGCCTCCCGCGCGGAGACTGGCCCCGGCGCGGCGGCATTCTGTGGGAAGGTTGGCGGAGGGTCTGTCAGTTAGCTGACGCCCGCGTCAGCTAACTGACAGAAGCTTGAAAAGAGTGAGGGCCGTGCCCGCGCCCGCGGCGCGCGCGTCAGAGCGACTTCAGATACTCGACGAGGTCGCGCTTCTGCCCCTCGTTCAAGTTCGTGCCGAACACGCGGTCGTAGTGATCGACCACGGCGCGCAGCGTCGGGAAGCGGCCGTCGTGGTAGAAGCCGCCCTTCTGGTGCGTCCACAGCCCTTTGAGCGGCGCGGTTCTGTATCGCTCGTCGGGCGAGCGCTTGGCTTGGAAGTCGTCGATGCCGATCTCCTCCGCCGTGTGCATGTTCCACCCCGGCTCGGTGAAGATCGGCGGCACGTGGCAGGTCGCGCACTTCGCCCGGTCGTTGAAGAGCGTCTCGCCGCGCGCGGCCGCCGCGCGGTCGAAGCTGCCTTCGGGCGGCGTGGGCGCGGGGATGGCGAGTTGGTAGAACTGGAGCGCGGGCAGCTTCGGCGTGATCAGGTCGGGGTTGCTGCGCACGTTGCCGAACCCCTCGCGCGCGGCGATGGGGAACTTGACGGGGTCGTTCAAGCGCGGGTCGTAGAACGTCCCCTGCCCGTGCATCTCAAGGTTGGCGACGAAGGCGTTCCAGTGCGTGACCGAACCCCAGCCCGTCCACGTGTGCAGGTTCACTCCGGCGAGGCCGAACGCGGGCGGGATCAGAGTCGCCGCCGACTTGCCGTCGGGGCGGAAGGCCTTGCCGTCGAGGAACAGCTCGGCGTCGAACTTGCCCGGCCCCCAGTTCTGCAAGACTTTTCGCACGGTCGCCTCGTCCACGCCGAGCAGGGCGGACACGGGCGCGAGGTCGGGCGCGAGGGCCGTGATCGCGCCGACGTTTAAGTCGCGGTTGGCCCAGCCGTCGAGGCGGCGGCCGATGCCCGCGGCGAGCGAGTCGTCAACCGTCGAGTGGCAGAGCGCGCAGCTGACGCCGACGGCCCGGAGGCGGTCGCCCTCGAACGTGCCTTTGAGGCCGACGACCGCGTCGAGCTTGAGCAGGGCGAGCGTCGTGGCCGGGTCGTCGAGGTTAACGCGCCCGTGCCTCAGGTCGCTCGCGAGCGAACCGGGCAGGGCGTCCGAATCGACTTTCAGGCCGACGGTGAGCGCTGTTCTAGGGCTGACGCCGGGGCCGACGCCGCCATTGCGCGCCCCGGCAATCGCCCTGTGTAGTTGCAGCGCGTCACTCCAGAAAGCCTCGTCGCCGAAGGTGTCGTCGCGGAAAGTCTTCTTACCCTCCGCGAGCATCCGCTGCGCGTTCGCGTCCGTCAGCTGCTCGCTCCCGGCCGGGGGCTTACCGTTGCCTTTGCCGCGACCGCTTGCCTGCGCGTCGGTCTTCTGCGCGTCGCTGTGGCCCGTGAATAAGAGTATGGCTACGGCGGCCGTCAGAAGCACCAGCGTCAGCTTCAACACCCTGACGGCGTGCGCCCGCGCCTCCTGATTCCCGCCGCGCCCGGCGGCCCCCGCCGCCCGCCCGACGACGACAGAACTAACGTCCTCCGCCCCCGCGCCCAACGCTTTATGCCCCTCGCCGCCCTCGTTTGTCATCTTCCCCTCCCTGCGGTAAGTGCCCGGTGAAACGCCCGCCGACCTGACCCTCACTCCCGGCCGTCCGCCGGGAAAATTGCCCGCTCGATGGACTGTTTCCGTGCCCGCGACATCTTCGCCCGTTCTCCTGTAGGTAATTTTTTGGTTACTGCGAGGATTATTAAAATACAACTCTCCCTAAATAAGTCAAGAACTATTTTGACTTATTGTAATTTGTTCAAAAACAGAATAGAATCGCTTCGCGGGAGGGGAGGTGGCGGCGGGGATGAAACTGGATAAACGCTTTTTCGAAAGCACCCGCGGGCGGATCGTCACGCTCCTGCGCGGCTCCGCCTGCACGGTCGAGGAGCTGGCGCAGCAACTCGAACTGACGGACAACGCCGTGCGCGCGCACCTGCTCAGCCTCGAACGCGACGGGCTGGTCGAGCAGAGCGGCCTGCGGCGCGGCCCGCGTAAACCACACTTCACCTACACGCTCTCGGCCGAGGCCGACGGGCTCTTCCCGAAGGCGTACGACGCCCTGCTCAACCAACTGATCGCCGTCCTGAAGAACCGGCTCAGCCCGGCGGAGATCGAGGAAGTCCTGCGCGAAGTCGGCCGCACGCTCGCCGCCGGGGCGGCCGCGGAACCGGACTCCGATCTGGAGGGCCGCGTGCAGAGTGCGGTGAAGGTGCTGGCGGCAATCGGCGGGGCCGCCGCCGTGGAGATGCAGGGCGACAAGATCGTGATCTGTAGCAGCGGCTGCCCGCTCGCGGCGGCCGTGGCCGCCCACCCGGAAGTCTGCCGGCTGGCCGAGACCTTAGTCGCCCAGATAGTCAAAGCGCCCGTCGAAGAGCGCTGCGACCGCGAGGGCGCGCCCAAGTGTCGCTTTGAAATCGAAGCGGCCCCGACCGTGGTCGCCGCGTGAGCCGTTCTCCCCAACCGGCACCGAAGGGGGCGAAATCTTTAGGGCCGGCCCCAGAGTCCGAGCGCGGCGAGGCCCAGCGCCGCCTTGACGCAGTCGAGCGCGACGTACGTTTTATGCCAACGCGCCAGAGATCGGAACCGCGCGTCGTCGGGCTGGCGGTTCACGAGATCAAGCTCCCTCGTTAAAGCAGACATGCGGGGCCTTGCCCAGAAGCACTGTGCGAGCGCGACGAGCCACATGACGGAGACGCACGCGACGGCGGCCGTCGCGTGATGGGTGACGGCGGCGGCGCGGCCCGCGAGCAGCGCACTCAGGGCTATCAGCGCGCCGCCCACGATAGTCTCCATGCGGTTGAACGCGGCGAAGACTTCCCTCCCCACCGCCACCACCTGATTGCGGTTTAAGGACTGGACGCGGAAGCGCGCCGGGGTCTCGACGAGATCGATCACGATCAGGCCGCCGAGCCACACCGCGAGCGCTAAATCCCGCGCGAACGTCAACGCCCAATCGGCCGCCATTCGATCACTCCCCGTCCGGTCTTCCGCCGGCCTTGCGCGCCGTGAACACGCCGTAGGCCATCGCCCCGGTGCGGTACGCCCGCCGGATGGCCGCGAACGACGCGACGAAACGGCGCGTGCGCGGGTCAGTCATGCGGAGGGCCGCCCTGACCTCCGGGCGGCTCACCAGCTCGGCGCAGCGCCCCCAAGTCTGCTCCACCCGCCGCGTGATGTCTTCGGCTTCAACCTGCGCGAAGCCGCAGCGGCGCATCCACCCCTGATACTCCGTCATGCTCGCGAGGTGCGGGCAGAGCATCCCCCGGCAGACCTCCGCGACGAGCCGCGCGTGTCCGGGCGGGGCGTCCTCTCCGGCCCGCAGCCACGCGCAGAGCGCGAGCACCCCGCCCGGCTTCAGCGCGCGCGCGCAAGACTCGACGAAGCGGGCCTTGTCGGCGAGGTGCTCGCTGCACTCGATCACCCACACGGCGTCGAAAGATTCGGCCCCGAAGTCGAGTCGGTTCGCGTCCGCCACCTCGAAGCGCGCGAGCCGGCTCAGCCCTTCGGCCCGCGCCCTCTCCGCCGCCATCCGCGCCTGCACGGGGCTGATCGTCACGCCCAGAACGGAACACCCGAGGTTTCGCGCCAGCCAGATCGCCGGGCCGCCGACGCCGCAGCCGACGTCGAGCACGCGGCCCCCGCGCGGGATGCGCGCACGCGCCGCGAGCCGCTCGACGAGTTTCACCTGCGCGCCCGACGGCGACTCGCCGTCCTCCCAGTAGCCGTGGTGGATGTGCTCGCCCCACAGCGCCCGGTAGTAACCGGACAAGCGGTCGTAGTGATCGCGAACCGCTTCGACGCTGAACTGATCTCCGCTCACGGCTTCTCGGAGTTCCCTCGCGGGCCGTCGCCCGCCGCGCCGCTCCGACGCTCGCCGGATTTCTCCGCGGGGCGGCTGAAGAGCAGTCCGACCGCGAGACCGGCGAGGCCCGCCCCGGCCATCGCCAGCCAGTTGCGGTTCATGGAGGCCCACAGTTGCGGGCTTGACGCCGCGGCGCGGTCGTCGAACGAGCCGCGCGCGCCGTGGTCGCCCGGCACCGGCCCCCACAGGTTGTCGCGGCGGTCGCGCCCGACCGGCTCGCTCGTCTGCTGCGCGTCGTAGCCATTCCGCGCCAGATACCTGTCCGCCAGCCCCGGCGCGATCTTGTCGCCGACGATGGCTTCGACCGTCGGGTAGCCGACGTACATCTCGCGCCGCGGGTTGCGCGCGGCGAACACTATCGCCTCGGCCCCGACCTCGGGCTGGTAGATCGGCGGCACGGGCTGCGGCTCGTTCGGCAGGCGCGACTTGACCCACGAGAACTGCGGCGTGTTCATCGCCGGCAGTTGCACCATCGTCACGCGCACGCGCGACCCGTCGTGGATCAGCTCGCTGCGCAGCGAGTCGTTGAACCCCTGGACGGCGTGCTTGGCGGCGCAGTAGGCGGACTGTAAGGGGATGCCGCGGTAGGCGAGGGCCGAGCCGACCTGCACGACGACGCCGCGGTCGCGCGGCAGCATCCGCTTCAGCGCCGCGAGCGTGCCGTACACGTAGCCGAGGTAAGTCACTTCGGTCACGCGCTTGTACTCCTCCGGCCTCATCTCCCTGACGGGCGAGAAGACCGACACCATCGCGTTATTGACCCACACGTCAACGGGGCCGAACTCGCGCTCGACCGCCTCGGCGGCGCGCTCCACCGCGTCGGCGTCGGAAACGTCGGTCGGCAGGGCGAGAGCGCGCCC
>DATCVD010000564.1:0-2373 GCA_036567125.1 Pyrinomonadaceae bacterium
GTAAGGGCCGGCGTAAAAATTCGCGTAAGCCTCGGCGGCTTCGTGCGCCGCCGGCTCGTCGGCTTCGTAGGCCGCCGGCTGAGTCGCGCGGCGCGTCGAGTCGTAGGCGGCGCGCCGCGTCGCGTCGCGCAGCACGCTGTATGCCTCGTTCAAGTCCTTCATCTCCTCCTCGCTGCCGCCGCGATCCGGGTGGCGCTCGGAGGCGAGCCGCTTGTAGCGGCGCTCGATCTCGTCGCGCGGCGCTTCCGCGCCCGCGCCGAGGATTCCGTAGTAGTCTTTCGCCTTCTCCCCGCCCATCGCAATCGGCCGCGCCGCCTCCGACTCGGCGCAATACTAACCGCGCCCGGCGAATCTTGACAACGCAACTTTCGGAGGCGGCCTGTGCTAATCTTTCGGCGCTGCGGAAACTTTCACCGGGCGGGCCAACCGGGATGTCCCTCCAGTACGAGCCGGGCGATGATCTCGTCTTCCAACTTGAGAGCGGCTTCGGGCTGCTGCGCGTGCTCGCGCGCGACGAGCGCGAGGGCGTGCGCGTCTGGCACCTGATGGCTTACGAGGAGTTGTTCCCCGAGGTCGAGGCGGCCGAGGCCGCGCTCGCGTCGCCCCAGGCGCTGGGCGTGCGGGCCGCGCACCTCGCGCTCACCGAGTACGCCTTCGAGAAGACGCCCGTCGCGCGGCTCGGCAACCGCCCCGTCCGCGACGAGGAACTCGCCGCCTACCGCGACTGGCAGCGGGGCGGCGGCCGCCCCCACGAACGCTCGGCCCTGCTGCTGCTCGGCCTGCGCTGACCGAACGACCGCGCCACCGCCCGACTCGCGTTCTCCGAATTGATTCGTGCTCCCGAACCGATCCGCGTTCGCAAAAACTTTTGACGACCCGATGACAAACTCGCCGCCCCTTCGTCGCCCCGCGCGCCGCGCGGTCTTCCCCGCCCTGCTCCTCGTCGCGCTGCTCGCGCCCGCGGCGCTCGCCGAACGGCGCGAGCGGCTCGTCGAAGGCTGGCGGCCTGTTCACTACGACATCTCGCTCAGCTTCGACCAAGACCTGAGCGCGATCGCGCGCGCCGAGACGAGGGTCACGGTCGAGGTGCTGCGCGACGGCCTGCGGGCGGTCGATCTCGACTTCGGCGAGATGACCGTTGACGCCGTAACGGTCGACGGCCGCGACGCGCGCTACGAGCACGACGGCAAGCGGCTCAACGTCGCGGTCGCCGGCGCGGCGCGGCGCGGGAGTCGCCTCGTCGTCGCCGTCCGTTACCACGGCAGGCCGAAGGACGGCCTCGTCCTCTCGAAGGACAAGGACGGCAACGCGTCGGCGACGGGCGACAACTGGCCCGACCGCCTGCACCACTGGGTTCCGTCGCTCGATCACCCGTCGGCGAAAGCGACGGTCACCTTCACGGTCACACACCCGTCCGACACCGTCGCGGTCGCGACGGGCCGGCAGACGGGCGGCGGCACGAATCAAGATCGCACGACGACGCGCACGTTCCACCAGCCGACGCCCGTCCCGCCCTACTGCATGGTCGTCGCGGTCGGCAAGTTCGAGATCGTCCGCCCGCAAGACGCGCTCTCGCGGCGGCTCCCGCCGCTCGCCTACTTCGTCCCGCCGTCCGACCGCGACGACGCGCTCAAAGGCTTCTCGGCCGCGCCGCCGACGCTCGATTTTTTCAGCCGCACCGTCGCGCCCTACCCCTACGAGAAACTCGATCACGTCGTCGGCGCGACGCGCTTCGGCGGGATGGAGAACTCGACGGCGATCATCTACACCGCGACGCTGCTCGACCCGCAGCCCGGGCAGCCCGTCAGCCGCCGGTTCGGCATCAGGCGCCGCCTCGTCGAACTCGTCGCGCACGAGACGGCGCACCAGTGGTTCGGCGACGCCGTCACGCCCGCCACGTGGGCCGACCTGTGGCTGAGCGAGGGCTTCGCCACCTACTTCGCCGGCCTCTTCGTCGAACGCTACGAGGGCGACGCGGCCTTCCGCGAGTACATGACGCGCAAGGGCGAAGACTATTTTCGCTACGCCAAGACGCGCCGTGCGCCCGTCCACGACCGCGACACGGAGAGCCTGAACGAGCTGCTCAACGCGAACAACTACCAGAAGGGCGCGTGGGTGCTGCACATGCTCCGCCGACGCCTCGGCGACGCGGCCTTCTTCCGCGGCGTGCGCGCCTACTACCGCGCGCACCTGCATAAAAACGCGACGACCGAAGACCTCCGCCGCGCGCTCGAACGCTCGTCGGGCCGACCCCTGCGCGACTTCTTCGCGCGCTGGGTTTACGGGGCCGGCCACCCGGTTTACAAAACGAGCTGGTCGTGGCGCGCGGCGGGCGCCCGCGGCGGCGGCGGCGCGCTCGCCCTGACGCTCGCG
>DATCVD010000565.1:0-7509 GCA_036567125.1 Pyrinomonadaceae bacterium
CGACGAGCGCGCAGGCGAGGCCGAAGCGCAAGGCGGGGCCGAAGCGCGAGGCGGGACTGAAGCGCGGCGCGTCGGGTTTCGCGGACGCCGCCGCCGCGCGTGAGATCGTGGGAAGCATGTCGGGTGTAAAACCTCTCGGCAAAGGATCGGGTCGGTCGCGGTCGAGCGAGAAGTCTAACCCGCGCGGGCGGCGGCACGGAAGGTGCGGCGGCGTCGCGTTGTGTGATAAATTTCGGCACGCAAATTTCTCCCGCGAAAATTTCATCACACGACGACCGAGGAGTTTTTTTATGAAGCGCCCCGCCAACCCTCTCCTGTCGGCCCTGTTCGTCCTGCTCGCGCTCGGCGCAGCCGCCGCCGCGCAGACCGGCACGCAGCCGCTCACCGTCGCGGAGATGCTGAAGCTGAAACGGGTGGCCGACCCGCAGCTGTCGCCCGACGGCCGCTGGGTCGCCTTCCAGATCACCGTGCCCGACGTGGCGGCCAACCGCAACCGCACGCAGCTCTACCTCGTCTCCATCGACGGCGGCGAGCCGAGGCAGTTGACGAGCGGCGCGGCCAACGCGACGACGCCGCGCTGGTCGCCCGACGGCCGCCGCTTGGCCTACGTCACCGGCGGGCAGATTCACGCCTTCGACACGTCCAGCTGGCAGTCGAAGCAGATCACCAACATCTCGACCGGCGCGGGCGATCCCGTCTGGTCGCCCGACGGCCGCCTGCTCGCCTTCGTCTCCGACATCTACCCCGACTGCGCCGACGACGCGTGCAACAAGCGGCGCGACGCGCAGGCGGAGGAGAGCCGCGTCAAGGCCAAGACGATTGACCGCCTGCTCTACCGCCACTGGACGGCTTGGAAGGACGGCAAACGCACGCACGTCTTCGTCGTCCCGTCGGACGGCGGCGGCGCGGCGCGCGATCTCACGCCCGGCGACTTCGACGCGCCGCCCTTCTCTCTGGGCGGCCCGACCGACTACGCCTTCTCGCCCGACTCGCGGGAACTCGCCTTCGCGCGCAACACCGACAAGGTCGAAGCCACCTCGACGAACAACGACATCTTCGTCGTGCCGGTCGCGGGCGGCGAGCCGCGCCGCATCACCGAAGCGAACCGCGGCTCGGATCAGTCGCCGCAGTACTCGCCCGACGGCCGCTTCATCGCCTACCGCTCGCAGGCGAGGGCCGGCTTCGAGGCCGACCGCTGGCGGCTGATGCTCTACGACCGGCAGGCCAACGCCGCGCGCGAGATCATCACGGGCTTCGACAACTTCGTCGAGAGCTTCGTCTTCTCGCCCGACGGCAAGTGGATCTATTTCACCTCGGGCGAGCGCGGCCGCCACCCCATCTACGTCGTCTCGGCCGACGGCGGCGCGCCCGTCAGGTTCATGGAGGGATTCAACGACGATCTCAAAATCTCGGCCGACGGCCGGACGATGACCTTCACGCGCACGTCTGCTTCGCGGCCGACCGAGATTTTCGTCACGCGCCTTATCGAACCGCGACAGGGCGCCGCGCAGGGCGCTCGCCAAGTGACGAGGATCAACGACGCCGCGCTCGCGAAGTTTTATCTGCCCGCCGCGGAAGAGTTGATCTGGACGGGCGCCGGCGGCGCGAAGATTTCGGGCTGGCGGTTCAAGCCGATCAACTTCGATCCCAACAAGAAATACCCGCTGCTCGTCCTCATCCACGGCGGCCCGCAGGGCGCTTGGGGCGACGCGTGGAGCTACCGCTGGAACCCGCAGATTTACGCCTCGCAGGGCTACATGGTCTTCATGCCGAACCCGCGCGGCTCGACCGGCTTCGGCCAGCAGTTCGTCGACGAGATTTCCGCCGACTGGGCCGGCAAGGTTTACGAAGACATCATGTCGGGCGTCGCCCACACCATCGCGCAGGGCAACGTGGACGAGTCGCGCATCGGCGCGGCCGGCGCTTCTTACGGCGGCTACATGGTCAACTGGATTCTCGGCCACAACGACGACCCGCGCGCCCGCTTCAAGACGCTCGTCTCGCACGCGGGCGTCTACAACCTCGTCTCGATGTACGGCGTGACCGAGGAGCTGTGGTTCGTCGAGTGGGAGTTCAAAGGCGCGCCGTGGGAGAACCCCGATCTCTACGCGCGGCTCTCGCCGCACATGCACGTCAAGAACTTCAAGACGCCGACGCTCGTCACGCACGGCGAGCTCGACTTCCGCGTCCCCATCGATCAGGGCCTGCAACTCTTCACCGCCTTGCAGAAGCAGAACGTGGAGTCCAAGCTCGTCTACTTCCCCGACGAGGGCCACTGGATACTGAAGCCCGCCAACTCCGAGCACTGGTACAACTCCGTGCTCGCGTGGCTCGGCAAGCACCTCCAGCCCGGCCAGACGGCGGCGGCGGCCGACGGCGGCACGCGCTAAGTCAACCCGCCCCGCGGGCAGTCGAAGTGGTGACGCGCGACCCCGCGCGTCACCACTTCTGTTTTGCGCGCGGGGCGACGGACTCCTGTTTCGCGCGCCCCGACCTCACCCTTACGGCCGCGCGGGCCGCGCGAACTTTTTCGCCGCCGCGCGCTTAACCATTGACTGGCGGGCCGCTCCCATCGCATCATGTGCCCCGATTCCAGCCCTCGGCTGCGCCGCCGCGCTTCCCGCCGCTGCCCGCCGCCGCGCCCGACAGTCTCCGAGCAGCTAACCTCAGAGGAGTTGAAAGTCATGCCTATCACGCCCGCCGCAGTCAGCCGCCTCCGCCGCACCGCGTTCTACCTGTCCGCCACCGCGCTCGTCACCTGCGCCGCCGCCGTCGCGTCCCACGCGCAGCCGTCGCGGCCCCGAGACTTGCGCCGGCAGGACAGCCCGCTCACGCGCGACCCGCGCCGCCCGACCGCCTACGAGTACGAGAACGAGAACCGCAACGCCCAGATCGGCAAAGAGGTGGACATCGCCATCAAGCAGGGCAACGACGCCTTCGACGCCGGCCCTGCGCGCTACGAAGAGGCCGTGCGCTCTTATCAGGAGGCCGCCAAGCTCAACCCGAAGGAGGCGCGCGCCTACCTCGGCTTGGGGCGCGTCTACGCCGCGCAGAACCGCGTGCCCGAAACCCTCGCCGCCTACCGCAAGGCCGTCGAGCTGAAGCCCAAGCTGGCCGAGGCGCGCTTCAACCTCGGCCTCGTCCTCTTCGTCACGGGCAAGCGCGAGGAGGCTCTCGTCGAGTACGAGGCGCTGCGCAAGCTGGACGATAAACTGGCCCAGCGCTTCAAAGAGTTCATGGACAAGCGCTGACGGCGGGCGCACACCATCCGTCGCGGCGGGGCGCAACCTTCATTTTTTTGCGCCCCGCTTCATTTTTTTGCGCCCGGCCGGCATATTCATTTTTTTGTAGAAATCTTGACAAAGTTGAAAACGCGCACGCGCCCGCCCGCCGCCCCGCCGCCCCATTAAGGTCTAATTTCCCCGTGATTTAGCGCCGGCCCGCGCCGCCCTCCTTGCAGGGAACAGAACTTGCCAGCCTCACTGGGCAGGTAAAGTTTAGAGTGGCTTCCACCACCACAACCATAGCAAGGAGAGACGTATGAATCGCTTTCGTAAGCTGACGCAGGCCGCGGGCATCGCGCTCGTGCTCTTAGCCAGCGTCCTATCCGCGTCGGCGCAGACGACGACCGGCAGCATCCGCGGCGTCGTCACCGACCCGCAGGGCGCGCTCGTCCCGGGCGCCAAGGTGACGCTCACCAGAAGAGACACTAATTCCGCGCAGACCTCGCAGACGACCGACCAGGGCGAGTTCCAGTTCAACAACCAGATCGTCGGCGACTACACGATCACGGTCGAGGCGGCCACCTTCAAGACGCTCACCATCGAGAACGTCAGGGTGCAGCTCAACCAGACGACCGACGTGCCGGCCCAGTTAACGCTCGGGGGCGTGGGCGAGACCGTGACGGTCACGGCCGGCGGCGCCGAGCTGGTCGAGACGACGACGGCCGACCTCGCGCGCAGCTTCGAGACCCGGCAGGTGGTCGAACTGGCGCAGACGAGCCTCGGCAACGCGGGCGTCAACAACCTCGCGCTGATCGCGCCGAACGTCTCGTCTTCGGGCGGCGTCGGCGTCGGCACGGGCGGCTCGGTCGGCGGCCAGCGCCCGCGCAACAACAACTTCGTCCTCGACGGCGTGGACAACAACGACAAGTCGGTGACCGGGCCGCAGAGCTACATCTCGCCCGAAGAGGTCGCCGAGTTCACGCTCCTCCAGAACCAGTTCTCGGCCGAGTTCGGCCGCTCGAACGGCGGCCAGTTCATCACCGTCACGAAGTCGGGCACGCGCGACCTCCACGGCACGTTCTACGGCTTCTTCCGCAACCGCTACCTGAACGCGCTCGACAACCTTGAGAAGCAGGCCGGCATCACGCGCGACCGCGACGACGGCGCCCTCTTCATGCCGCGCGAAGACTACTTCCGCGGCGGCCTGAACTTCGGCGGCCCCGTCATCTTCCCGCGCTTCGGCGAGGGCGGCCGCCGCTACTACCCGACGCGCGACAAGCTCTTCTTCTTCACCTCGTACGAGCGCCTGCACTTCGGCAGCGCCGCGGGCGCGGGCGGCCTCGTCGCGCCGACCGCGGCCGGCTTCGCCACGCTCGCCAGCACGCCCGGCATCTCGGCGACGAACGCCGGCATTCTCCAGCAGTTCCTGCCGGTCGCGCCCGTCGCCAGCGGCGACACGATCACCGTGGCGGGCCGCACCGTCCCGCTCGGCAACATCGCGGTGCCGTCGCCCAACTTCTTCAAGCAGAACCACGCGGTCATCAACCTCGACTACAACCAGAGCGAGAACACGCGCCACCTCTGGCGCTTCACGATGACCAACGGGGCGGACGTGGACACGGCGGCCAACCTGCCGATCTTCTTCACCTTCGTCCCGAGCAAGCAGCGCCTGTTCTCCTACACGCTGGTGCACAACTTCACGTCGAACCTGATCAACGAGACGCGCCTCGCCTTCCGGCGCTCCTCGCAGACCTTCCCCGCCGGCAACTTCGTCTTCCCCGGCCTCGACGCGTTCCCGAACATCATCCTCGGCGATCTCGGGATCAACATCGGCCCCGACCCGAACGCGCCGCAGTCCGGCATCGAGAACAACTACCAAGTCGTCAACAACGTGACGTGGCTGGCCGGCAACCACTCGATCAAGTTCGGCGGCGACTTCCGCAAGGTCATCTCCCCGCAGCGCTTCGTCCAGCGCGAGCGCGGCGACTATGAGTACCTGACGACGGAGGACTTCCTCTTCGACCGCGTGCCCGAGTTCGCCGAGCGCAACGTGGGCGGCAACACCTACTACGGCGACCAGAAGATCCTCTACGCCTTCCTGCAGGACGACTGGCGCGTCCGCCCCAACCTGACGCTCAACATGGGCCTCAGCTACTCCTATCAGGAGATTCCGAAGGGCGCGAAGTTCCAGGCCGCCAACGCCATCTCGTCCGTGCCGGGGCTGCTTGAGTTCCGCGCGCCGGAGGCGCAGACGAAGAACTTCGGGCCGCGCGTGGGCTTTGCCTACTCGCCCAATTTCGACTCGGGGATGCTCGGCAGCGTCTTCGGCTCGAACGGCAAGTCGTCGCTGCGCGCCGGCTTCACGATGGCCTACGACTACATCTTCGATAACCTCTACATTCTGTCGAACCCGCCGCAGGCCCAGCAGACGGTCAACTGCGGCGTGCCCGACCCGCGCTGCCCGACCGCGAACTTCCTCGCCAACGGCGGCATCCCGAACGTCGCCGCCCCCTCCGGGAGCAGCGCGGCCGACACCCGCGCCGTGACCAGCTCGTTCATCCCCGATCAGGAGGTCCCGTACTCGCTGACGTGGACGGGCAGCTTCCAGCGTCAGTTCATGACGAACTGGGCGCTCGAACTGCGCTACCTCGGCACGCGCGGCATCCACCTGCTCACGCAGGGCCGCATCAACGTCCAGGCCCGCGTCGCCCCCGAGGACGGCCGCCGCGGCCTGCCGACGTTCTTCTCGCAGCCGACGCAGGCGCAGCTCGACGCGATGTCGCTGACGCTCGCCGACATCGACGCGCGCCCGGTGATCATCCCGGCCTACGCCACCGCCGGGTTCACCTCGCCGATCACGGCCTTCCTCTCGAACGGCAACTCGACCTACCACGGCGCGTCGGCGTCTTTGACCCGCCGCTTCGCCAACGGCTTCCAGATGAACGCGGCCTACACGTGGAGCCACCTGATCGACGACACGACGGCCGAGGTCTTCTCGACCGTCTTGGCCCCGCGCCGCGTCGAGGACTTCCAGAACCTGCGGCGTGAGCGCGCCAACTCGGCGCTCGACCGCCGCCACCGCTTCGTCACGGCGTTCCTCTACGAGCTGCCGTGGTTCCGCAACAGCGACAACTCGTTCGCCCGCACCTTCCTCGGCGGCTTCAACTTCGCCGGGACTTACACCTACGAGTCGGGCCAGTTCGTCACCGTCCGCTCGGGCAACGACGCCAACCGCAACGGCGACTCGGCCGGCGACCGCGCGATCTTCAACCCGAACGGCACGGAAGGCGTCGGCTCGACGGTGACGGCGCTGACGCGCACGGACGGCGCGGTTGTCGGCTACCTGGTCAACAACCCGAATGCCCGCTACATCCAGACGGGCAACGGTGCGGAATCGACCATCGGGCGCAACACGTTCCAGACGCCTTCGATCAACAACGTCGATTTCTCCATCTTCAAGAACTTCCGGGTGGGCGAGACGAAGTTCTTCCAGTTGCGCGCCGACATGTTCAACGCCCTCAACCACGCGCAGTACGTGCCCGGCTCGGTCAACACGGTCGATCCGATCTCGACGGCGGGCGTGACGACGTTCAATCAGGTCGCGCCGCTGACGGCCGACTTCCTGCGGCCCGACCGGGTCTTCAGCAGCAACCCGCGCGTCATCCAGCTCGGCGCGCGCTTCAACTTCTAAACCTTCCTACCTTTCGCCTCGCGCGGAAGCTTTAAGGGGCGGCGGACTTCCGGAGTCCGCCGCCCCACTTTTTTCCCTCGCCGCCCCGCCCTTCCCCGTTCAGAGGTTGTCGATCCGCACCGGCTCGATCTCGTCGGCCGGCCGGAAGCCGAAGACGCGCGAGTAGAAGTAGAGTTCGCCGTCGAGCGCGCGGCGGATGTTCTCGGCGCGGCGGAAGCCGTGCTGCTCGCCCTCGAAGGCGACGTAGGCCACGGGCAGCCCCTTCGCGCGCAGCGCCTCGACCATCACCTCGGCCTGATTCGGCGGCACGACCTTGTCTTCCAAGCCCTGAAAGAAGATGACCGGGCACGACAAACGATCCGTGAAGTTGATCGGCGAGCGCTCGCGGTAGATGTCCTCGCGCGCGGGGTACGGCCCGACGAGGCGGTCGAGGTAGCGCGCCTCGAACTTGTGCGTGTCGCGCACGAGCGCGCCGAGGTCGGAGACGCCGTAGTGGCTCGCGCCCGCGCGGAACTGTTCGCGGAAGGTCAGGGCGCAGAGCGTCGTGTAGCCGCCCGCGCTCCCGCCCGCGATCGCGCAGCGCGCGGGGTCGGC